>JAGCFA010000081.1 GCA_017650375.1 Alphaproteobacteria bacterium
AAAAAAGAAAATATACCAAACATAACTATTTTTTGGATCTAGATAAAAAATTAAGAATTTGGAAATCGATATTAACTGAAGTACAACCTGTAGGTACTTTTTATAAAAAGCATGCTTCAATTGATTTATCCGGAACTCAAGAAGAAGTTTTGAAATATATAATTGATTTTGATAGTAAAGAAGGGAAACTACTTTCTTCTTCTGAAAAAATTCAACAATTATATGCTGAGCTCCAAGAGCTTCTAAATCAAGAAGGGCAAGCAAAAGTTATATTTGATCGTCATAACAAAAAGAACACGACAAATATAATGGTACATTTTGATTGTAATATGTTTATTCAAAAAATAAATGAATTATTTCAAGATAAAAGCAAACAAAAACAACGTATTCAATGTATTCAAGCTCTTTTAAAACATGAAAAAAAACAATTTCAATTGGAAACAAAAATAAAAGAAGCAACTTTTGGAAAACGTCAAGAAAAAAATGTCTCCTATGAACCAATTCCAACAGACTTTGAACAAAGTGTTATTAAACGTATTGATGAGCTTCGTAAACGTATTATCAAAGATGAACGGGAAATTCAAGACATCGAGAAAGACTTACAAAGGAGAGCTAAAGATTTTACAATAGAGGGCGATTCCATCTTTTCAAAAGATATTGAACAAAGTTTTATAAAGGAATGTCAAGAAATCTATCCTGAATTGGAAAATGCTTTAGTTTTAGATTATAAATTAAAGAAAAAATTACAAACAGCCTTAGCTTTATTTAAAAAAACTGTAGAACAAGAAAAAACTAAATTGATTCAACAAAAGCTTCCTCAAAAGGTAAAGGAAAAAACATCAGAGGAAAAAGTTCAAGAAGCTTTTACCAATGCTTTGGAAGAAAATAAAAATTTAGTTTTGATGGGGACATATCGTTCTTTGGGATTAACTAACGTCGTAATTGGAGAAACAGATATAGATGAAGAATATAAGCAAGATATTATAGAACACATATTAGGTTTTCTGGATACTCCCCAAGGACAGGATTTTGGAAAATCAGGAAATTCTCGTTGGAGACCTGTTTTAGGAACAGATTTATACGAATTATCTGTTAATCCTAAAAAAGTAGGACATAGCCAGAAAATGCCTCGTTTATACGCAAAGAAAGAGCTTTTTGCCCGAAATGGAAATTCTTTGGAATTGACCAGTAAAAAAGAAAAAAATTCAACAGAAAGTATTTGGGTTTTAGTTAGAAAAGGAACAAAGAGAACTCAGGAAAATGATATAGATATGGCTGAAAAGGTGTATTTTAAAAATGACGGGAAACAGCACTATGGTTATATTATTATGAATGATTTAGGATGGGAAAAGATTGATCTTAGAAAAGCTAACTTACCTCAAAGAGAAATTTCTTCGAATAATCGTTCAAGATAAGCTTTGTTTATCCCAATACAAAAAAAATCTCTCAGTCAAACGAGAGATTTTTTTATTGGCGGAAGGAGAGAGATTCGAACTCTCGGTGGGGGAGACCCCACGCCGGTTTTCAAGACCGGTGCCTTAAACCACTCGACCATCCTTCCTGAATGATTTTGAAGACAGCTTGCATTTTATTCCAAAAAAATAAAAAAATCAAGTGCTTTTTTATTCAAAATCGGCTATGATAAAGAAAACGAATCGGGGATATAAATGAAAAAATTATTAAAATCAATTACTTACTTGATTTTCTGTGGTGTCTTTGTTGCGCCATTTTTTGCCTGGGCTGATGCTGATTTCGAAAATTGGAAGAAAGATTTTGAAAAAGAAGCCTTAAAAGCCGGTATCAAAAAAGAAACTTTAGATCGTTATGTTCCACAAATTCAACTTCTTCCTCGCGTCATTGAACAAGATATTAAAATGCCTGAATTTTTACAAAACTTTTGGGATTATACCCGCTTACGTTTAACACCGGAAAGAATTGCAAAAGGTCAAGAGATGATGCGCACTTATCCTACTTGGTTGAAACGTGTAGCTGATAAATACGGGGTTGAACCACAATATTTGGTAGCTTTGTGGGGAATGGAAACAAATTATGGAACTTATCTGGGAAAAACAAAATTATTGAATTCTTTGGGAACTTTGGCTTATCATCCGCGCCGGCGTTCTTATTTTACTAAGGAATTGATTGCCTATTTCAAAATTTTGGAGTCGGAGCCTTATCCTCCCCAATGGGGATCTTGGGACGGAGGCTTTGGAAACTTCCAGTTTATGCCCACAACTTTTATAGCTTATGCGGTTGATGCAGATGGAAACGGAACCAAAAGTTTGGTTGGCAGTATCCCTGACTCTTTTGCATCTGCTGCTAATTTTTTACATGCCATGGGCTGGAAAGCTGATCAACCTTGGGGTTGGGAAGTTTCTTTAAAAGAAGGATTTGATTGGGAAAAATTGCACGATAAGACTCAAGAAGTTCAAGATTGGTTTAGAGAAGGGGTTTCTCCTGTTGGAATTGATGTTTTTCCAGAAAATGAAAAAGCAATTCAGGCACGTTTACTGACCCCACAGGGAGCAGATGGGCCTTTTTTCTTGGTTTATCCTAATTTTGATTACCTGCGCCGTTGGAACGGTTTGGAACTTTATGGGATTACAACTGCTTTGCTGGCTGATATTTTAGCCGGTCGTCGTGAAGCGCATGCTTATCCTGAAAATTTTGAGCCTATTCGAACAGAAACAGTGATGAAAGCGCAAGAAATTTTAAGCAAAAAAGGTTATTATAATGGGACTCCTGATGGAAAATTAGGTACTAAAACGCGTTCAGCCTTACGTCATTTTCAAAGAGAAAACAATTTAAAGCAAGATGGTTATTTAAACAAAGAAACATTAATTATTATAAATACTTATTGAAAGGAGTTAAAGTAATGAAAAAAATATTATTATCTGCTGTAATGACAACAATTTTGTCTGCCTGTACTTCCAATGGTCCTTTGTTTCATTCTTGGGATGAATATGAAACAGAAAGAACCTCTTCAGGTA
>JAGCFA010000082.1 GCA_017650375.1 Alphaproteobacteria bacterium
ACCTGCACCACGCAAGATGATTGTGGCGGCAGTAATAGTGAGTATTATTGCCAGATTACCAATTATACCCATACGGGGGCTTGGACTGAGAGCAATACCGCCTGTTATGATCCGAATAGTATCACAGGCACGTGTCGGAGGGTATCGGATGTACCATATACGGATGCTTCGGTGACGAGCCTGGGGTCTGTTCGTCTGTCACATGATTGGATGAACTGGTGGACAGCCAACAGTTGGTGTCAGGCACAAGGAAAAAGCCTGATTGATGTCAAGAACTTCCAAGCTTACCGCAGTGGAACCAACACATTGATTGTGGAAGGTAGCACATGGAGCTATGAGGGATGCGCCCAAGGCAAGATCTGTGAGTATTGGACTAATAGTCCTTATAATCAGATGTGGTATGGGAATACCCTGACAAATGCAGTAGACGCAAATGGGGAAAAGTATCAGGATAAATACAGTGCAGTGATAAAGGATTTACGGGTCAAATTTAACTCAAATAGCGCGTATCTATGGACGAAGTCAAGTGGTGGAAATACGAACAAGAATGCTTGCCACGCGTTCAGCGTGTACTTAGCCTATGGTGGTGTCAACTTCAACCGTCGTTACGAATACGGCGGCTTCCTCGCTCTGTGTAAGTAGTTTTGGCTTTTTTTAGGGTTTTACCCCCTGGCTGATTCGGTCAGGGGGTATCTTTTTTGTCATGTTCGGGGCCGAAGGCGACGCCATTAGGCGGTCCCGAGCGTCAGCGAGTGGATGAGCGTAAGCGAACATTTATTACGGACATCCAGTTTATGGATCCCCGGGACAAGCCCGAGGATGACAAAAATGGAGTATGCGAGGATGACAGATATGTGGCGTTCAGGATGACAAGAAATCTTAGATGACAAAAATTAAAATGGGGTAACAAATCTATGAAAAAACACTTGACATTCGGTTTTAATTCTGCTATAATGCCTGCATCTTTGGCCTTGGTCAAAGGTAATTCACATGCAGGAAATGTCCGGTTTATCGAGTTGGTAAATTCAGGATTTCCAGTGTAAACAATAACTTGTTTATGCTTCTTCCTGCAGAGGTTTAACTGGAAAAAGAAAGGATTTATAAAATGTCTATTCCAACAATTACTATGCGTCAGCTGATTGAAGCTGGTGTTCATTTCGGTCATAATGCGCGTCGGTGGAATCCGAAAATGGCCCCATTTATTTATGGTACGCGCGAAAATGTTCATATTTTGGATTTAGGTCAAACAGTTCCCAATTTGTATCGTGCAATGGAAGCTGTGCGTGATGTGGCTGCCAAAGGTGGTAAAATCTTGTTTGTTGCGACTAAGCCTCAAGCTCAAGCTATTGTTGCTGAAGCTGCTGAACGTTGTGGACAATATTATGTCAATAAACGTTGGTTGGGTGGGATGATGACCAACTGGAAAACCATTTCTTCCAGCATCAAACGTTTGAATGATATTGATGCTCGCCAAGAAAAAGATGGTTTCGCTGGCCTTACTAAAAAGGAAAAATTGGGTATTGAACGTGAACGCGAAAAATTAAACGCTTCTTTGGGCGGTATTCGTAAAATGAACGGTCGCCCTGATGTTTTGTTTGTCATCGACGTTTGCAAAGAAGAATTAGCTATTGCTGAAGCCAAAAAATTAGGGATTCCTGTAATCGCTATTTGTGACTCTAACGCTGATCCGGATGGTATTTCTTATGTCATTCCTGGCAACGATGATGCGACAAAAGCCATCAAATTGTATTGCGATTTAATCAGTGGTGCCATCTTAGATGGTATCCAAGCTGAATTGCAAGCTGCTGGTGTTGATGTCGGCGCTGCTGTGGAAGTACCAGCTGAAGAAGTGAAAGCTTAAAAAAAGGCCGGTTCGAATGAAAGAATCTGAAATTCAACGCATTTTATCAGCCCCTTTGGTTCGTGTTCTGTCTGCAACTGAACAAGAAAAAAAGGAAATATTTCCTGATAAAAGAAATGGATGGTTCTATACATTCGGATTGGCTTCTGGGCAAGAATTTGTGGGGCATATTCCTGAAAAGGATAGGATTTTTTCTTTTCGCCCCACAAAAAATCTGATTCCTGATCTGATGGAAATCGAATGGGAAAAAAAGCCTCAAATTGACGATTTGGGCTATAATACCATTTGTTATACGGCTAAAGGGACTTTGGAAGAAGATAAAAAACTTTTTGAAAAAGTTTTATCGCCTGTTCCGGAAGATTCTTCTTTGCATCCTGTAACGAAGCTTGCTTTCAAGTATTATAAGTATCATCCAATGTTGGAACGTGCTTTTCATTTGCAGTGGGCAAAATGGAGTTGCCAACGGGCGAAAGAAGAGCTCTTAAATGCTCAGCGAAATTTGGATAAGCTTTTAATCCAGCCACAAGATGTTCCTTCACTTCAAAATGTAAGGAAAAGAGATGGTAGATCGTAAGGGAAATAAACTTCACGGTATTTTAGTCAAGCAGCTTTCGATAAAGCCTTTTGTGTTTGTGATGGAGAAAGATAATGGATAAAAATAAAATTCAAGAGATTTTAATGTCTCCCATTTCTCGCATCTGCAGACCCGAAGCTGTGGATAGAAAAGTTTTTTCAGACGAAAAAAATGTGGAGTTATACCTTTTTGAACTTCTTTCTGGACAACAGTTTGTAGGAGCCATTTTAAATTGTTATCAAAATCAAAAGTATCCGGAACTTAAATTTCGTCCTTTGCCAGAGCATAATCTTTTGCCTGGTTTGAAGGAAATTCAATATAAGTATGATGCGACAGTTTATTATGGGAAAGGGCCAGAAGAAAGAAGGCTTGTTCGTTGTCTTGTAAATGATACTGTATCATTAGAAGAAAAGATCTTTTATGAAGAATGTTTGGGGGCTAAAAAAGCTTCAGAGCAGGAAAATAAGTATTTATCAACAGTTTATACAGAAGAACAAAGAAGAACTTTTTTCCAACCATTAGGTTCTTTTCACCCGTTATGGGAAACTTCTCGAAAAATCAGAAGTTTTTTAAAGGAACAAAGAGAAGCAGAATATGCATTAATGGTGGCGGAAAAAGCTGCTCAAAATGCCAAAGAAAAATTGGCAGGGGCTGAAAAAGGTTTGAAAGAAATTTTGATGCCTCAAAAAACAAATCAATTAATTCAACAAAAACTTAAAGAAAGGAGACAAAATGGTTGAAATTAATGCAAAATTAGTCGGTGAATTGCGTGAAAAAACCGGCGTAGGTATGATGGAATGCAAAAAGGCTTTGACCGCTTGCGAAGGCGATTTGGAAAAAGCAATTGACTTTTTGCGTAAAAAAGGTGTGGCGATGGCTGAAAAGAAAGCCGGTCGTGTGGCCAACCAAGGATTAGTGGCTGTGGCCGTTGAAGGCAACACAGGTGCTGTGGTTGAACTGAACAGTGAAACTGACTTTGTGGCTAAAAACACCGAATTCCAAGCTTTCTTAAGTAAGGTTGTGGCTTTGGCACTTGCCCAAAAAATCACAGATATTGAAGCCCTTAAAAACGCTGATTTGGAAGGCAAATCTGTCCAAGATACCTTGGTTGCTTTGATTGCTAAAATCGGTGAAAATATGAGCTTACGTCGTGTTGCTATCGTAACCGGGGATACAGTTGTTCCTTATATTCACTCCGCCATTGCCCCAGGATTGGGTAAGATTGGTGTGTTGGTGGCCATCAAAGGTGAAAATGCAGCCGAAGTTGGTAAAAAGGTTGCCATGCATGTTGCAGCTTCTAAACCTGCATTCTTAAGCATTGCCGATGTGGATAGTGTCACTGCTGAACATGAACGCGGTATTTATGCTGAACAGGCCCGTGCTAGTGGTAAACCCGAAGCTATTATTGAAAAAATGGTGGAAGGTCGCATGCGCAAATTCTATGAAGAGGCCGTTCTTTTGGAACAAGCTTTTGTTATGGATCCAGAAAAGAAAGTCAAGGATGTATTGGCTGAAAGCAAAGCTGAAGTTGAAACTTTTGTGCGCTTCAATTTAGGGGAAGGCATTGAAAAGAAAGAAGAAAACTTTGCTGAAGAAGTTGCTAAACAAATGGGCTAATGAAAAGAGGGGCTGATACCCTCAGCCCCTTATTTTAAAGGAGGAAAAAATGGATTTTAATTCAATTAAAAATCAAATGCAAGAAAGCATTCAAAAGGCAAATGAGGCTTTACGCCATGATTTTGCTGGCCTTCAAACAGGGCGTGCCACAACAGCTTTGTTGGATGGAATTCGTGTGGAAGCTTATGGTTCTGTGGTGCCACTCAATCAAGTGGGTGCTGTTAGCGTGCCTGATGCGCGGACTTTATCCGTTACCGTTTGGGACAAAAACCAATTGAAAGCTGTTGAAAAAGCCATCGTGGAAGCAAACTTAGGTTTGAATCCAATGAATGATGGGCAAATGATTCGCATCTCTATTCCACCTTTATCGGAAGAAAGACGTGTCGAAATTATCAAAATTGCCAATCGTTTTACAGAAGATGCTCGTGTTTCTGTGCGGAATGCTCGCCGTGATGCGATGGATGCATTAAAAGCGGCAAAAGCAACAATGCCAGAAGATGATTTCAAACGCTATGAAAAAGAAATTCAAGATTTAACCGATAAAGCCATAGGGGAGATGGACGCTAAGTTAAAGGAAAAAGAAGCAGAATTAAAGCAGGTGTAAGATGACAAATACAGAAGGAAAAGACGATAAAATCCCTACACATATTGCGATTATTATGGATGGCAATGGTCGCTGGGCTCAAGAAAAGGGTTTGCCTAGAACAGCAGGGCATAAACAAGGGGCAGAAAATGTGCGCCCTATATTGGAACACGCTAAAGAAAAAGGCGTGAAGTATGTGACTTTATTTGCTTTTTCTTCTGAAAATTGGAATCGACCCAAAAGCGAGGTGAATTTCTTGGTGGATTTATTTCGCCGTTATTTAAATGAAGATATCAAAGACCTGCAGAAACAGAAAGTGAATATCTCTTTTGTGGGATCTCGTGATAAGTTCCCTGCTGATATTGTGGAAAGGATGAATGATTTAGAACGCGAAACAGCCTCTTTTGATGATTTTCATGTGGTGTTGGCTTTGTCTTATGGCGCACGCGAGGACATTATTGCCGCCATTAAACGCATTGCCTTGGATGTCCGTGAACAAAAATATTTGATTTCCTCTATTGATGAAAAAGTGGTGAACGAAGCTCTCTCTACACGCCATATTCCTTATCCAGATTTGGTGATTCGGACGAGTGGTGAACAACGCCTCAGCAATTTCTTGTTGTGGGAAATTGCCTATGCGGAACTTTACTTTACGCCGATTTACTGGCCGGATTTTAATGAGCAAGATCTGGATATTGCAATAGAATCTTATGGTCGTCGTGAACGCCGTTTCGGAAAAGTTTAAAATTTTCTTGACATTTTAACTATATTAAAATACTCTCCTTTATAAATTCGATCTTAGAAAACATGGGGCAGATTACAGATACCCCTGAAAGGGAAAGATGAAAAAAAAGACAGAATTGGGCACCAGTTTGTTGGAAGTTATTGCAGTTATGACTATAGTGGGAATACTGAGTTTTTCGACATTTGCTTTATATGCGAAAGCGATGAATACACTTCGCTCCAATTATGTAATTCAACAAGTTTTTTTAAAAGCAAGTGAATTGAATACCTCGGCAGTTGGTAATCGTCATAAGACGGTTGACTTGAAAGTGATAGAAAAAGATGAATTGTCTTATGGCTTTTCTTTTGAAAACTATACGAAGGAAAGGGAAAGCGATCAAATTATTGTCTCTGTAAAAGGTCCTTTTACAGATGGTATGTGTGAGCTTTTAAAGGAAAAAATTTCCAGTCAGGAATATCAAGGTTTAAAAGATATTCAGATTGTTGGGGAAAAAGAAAATAAGGATGGAAATATCACTGATTTGTCTCAAAATGTACAAAACAAAGGTTGCCCCGAAAAAACAGAAGATGTTAAAAAAATAGAAATCACTTCTATGACATTTATTATTGACGCTGGATTTGAAAGACAGAAATTCTAAAAAAGTTACAAAAAGTGCTTGACAAGTGGGACGAAGTAGGATATAATAGTCCCACTTGTTTGATACTTTCGGAGGGTTTTTGGAAAAATCCTGCCAGAAAAATCAGGAAGTTATATTTAATAAAATCAATAACTTAGGATGGTTTTATTAAACGAAATTGGTTCTTTCATCTGCCTGAAATAGGTCGATGAAAGGTTTTGTGTGGATAGGTAGAAAAAGGAAAAAATAAATGCCTACAATTAACCAGCTGACCCGTAAATCACGGAAAGCAGTCAAAAAGCGGAATAAAGTTCCCGCATTAAAAGCATGCCCGCAAAAGCGTGGCGTTTGCACACGTGTGTATACAACAACCCCTAAAAAGCCAAACTCAGCTTTACGTAAGGTGGCTCGTGTGCGTTTGTCCAATGGATTTGAAGTGACTTCCTACATTCCAGGTGAAGGTCATAACTTGCAAGAACACTCGGTTGTGATGATTCGTGGTGGTCGTGTGAAAGACTTACCTGGTGTGCGTTATCACATTATTCGCGGTACCCTTGATACGCAAGGTGTTGCCAATCGTAAACAAGCCCGTTCTTTGTACGGTGCTAAACGGCCTAAATAAGGAGAGATTACTATGTCACGTAGACATGCTGCAGAAAAACGCGAAGTGGTGGCCGATGCCAAATATAATGACATCGTTGTTGCCAAGTTTATGAACAGTTTAATGTTGGCCGGTAAAAAATCGGTGGCAGAAGCTATTTTATACGGAGCTATGGCTGAATTGGAAGCAAAAATCAAAAAGCCTGCCTTGGAAGTTTTTAAAGAGGCCTTAAACAATGTGAAGCCTCAAATTGAAGTGCGTTCTCGCCGCGTGGGCGGTGCGACCTATCAGGTGCCGACAGAAGTCCGTGCTGATCGCCAACAAGCTTTGGCAATCCGCTGGATTATTGGGGCTGCCAGAGGTCGTTCCGAAAAGACAATGGAAGAACGTTTGTTTAACGAATTACAAGATGCTTATAATAATCGCGGTACCGCTATTCGTAAACGCGAAGATACGCATCGTATGGCCGAAGCCAACAAGGCTTTTGCACACTTTAAGTGGTAAGGGGGACACATGGCCAGAACAACTCCGATTGAAAAATATCGTAACATTGGGATTATGGCGCACATTGACGCCGGTAAAACCACAACAACCGAACGTATTTTGTACTATACCGGTAAAACACATAAAATCGGTGAAGTGCATGACGGCGGTGCCACCATGGAC
>JAGCFA010000083.1 GCA_017650375.1 Alphaproteobacteria bacterium
AAACACTTTCTTCTCGTGAACTGGCAACCACCTTGCACCCCCACGCAGATAAGCCACTTATTTTTATAATTGGTGGGGCAGATGGGCTGGATGAAAGCGTGCGCCAGAAGGCAAACCTTATTCTTTCCTTTGGGCGCATGACTTTGCCTCATTTTTTGATGCGGGTAGTTTTGGCTGAACAAATTTACCGTGTGCGTACGTTATGGGACGGACACCCTTATCATAGGGATTGACTTTTTTTTTGAAAGATGTTAGAATAAAAAAATCCTATGTGGGCGGCTAGCTCAGCTGGTTAGAGCATATGCTTTACACGCATAGGGTCGGGAGTTCGAATCTCTCGCCGCCCACCATTTATAACGGCCACCTTTTAATCGGTGGCTTTCTTAATTTTTTGTGATTCCAAAAGTACATATTATTTTTATCCCCAAAAGGCTGGCTTGACTCTTCCTTTTTATCTTCTTATGTCTTTTAAAAGGAGCATATATGAAAAAAATATTACTATGTACCTGTATAATGTTGATTTTAGGAATTATATTTTGGGATATTGTTTGTTCCAAAGAGAAACAGCATCCATCCTTTTCAGGTTCTCAAGTAATAACATTACCCATTCATACACTTAAGCAGAGCCATTTTACCTATACCGAAAGTTTTATTGGTTCTGCAGGGGCCATTCAGTCTGTTGATGTTGTCCCTTATCTATCCAGCTTTTTACAGGAAGTGCGTGTGTTGGCTGGCGAAGAAGTAAAAGAGGGGGATACATTATTCTTATTGGATGAGCGGATTCCTTTGGCAGATCTCAATCAAGCTAAAGAGGCGGTTAGTGAAGCCTATGCAACTCGCGCAAATGCCTATACTTATTATGAACGTATGAAAAATACGGAAAGCAAGGCTATTTCGCCAACCGAATTGGAACAAGCCAAAACCGAATTTGAAGCAGCGGATGCGGTTTATCAAAAAGCCTTGGCTGCTCAAAATCAAGCGCAAACACTTTATGATTACACAATTATTCAAGCCCCTATCAGTGGTTGGGTGGGCAATATCACAGCAACTGTTGGCGAATACCTTTCCCCCGAAAGCAAAAGTTTGGCTACCATTGTCAGTTTTTCCCCCATTCGCCTTTCTTTTTCCATTCCCATGTCTGCTTATAAGGGCGATGATTTTTCATCCGACAAAGCCACTTTGCAAGTTCTGTTGGCCGATGGGCGCACTTTAGAATTTACAAAATTCAAAGTGGTACGTGATAACAGGGCCGATAAAACAACCGATTCCCTTTCGTTTTTTGTAGATGTGCCGAACGATAAAAAATTCCTGATGCCTGGGGCGTATGTGGAAGTTAAATTTTTATATCCTGAAACAGGGATTTTGGTAAACAAAAACTGGATTACTTTAACGCCAGAGGGGGCACAAGCTTTTGTTTTGATAAAGGGCATTATTGAAAAAAGAACTGTTCAAATTGGTGCTCCTGTTGGCAATCAATACTGGATTAAATCAGGTTTGAGTGAGGGCGAGAAAATTATCACCGTTCCTATTTCACCCTATCAAATCGGTGATCCAGCCGAAGGAGTTCCCCAATGAATTTTTCCTCGTTTTTTATCACACGCCCCCGTTTTGCTGGGGTTATAGCGCTTGTTATGGTCTTGGCGGGAATTATCGCCGGCATCGTTCTGCCCATTTCTCAATACCCCGATATTACGCCCCCGCAAATTATAGTATCAGCTAATTATCCAGGGGCCAATGCCCATGTTTTGGCCGATACGGTTGCCACCCCCATTGAAAACCAAATCAACGGGGTGGAAGGCATGCTTTATATGTCCTCCACTTCCACGGATACAGGGCAATACACCTTAACCGTCACTTTTGATATTGGCACCGATCCTGATATTGCCCAAGTCAAAGTAGAAAATCGTCTGGATAAGGCGAAGCCCTTTCTGCCCCAAATTGTGACGCAGGAAGGACTGGATGTTCATCAACAATCGGCTAACATTTTGGCATTTATTGCGCTCACTTCCCCAAAGGGAACATATAGCCCCCTCTATTTAAGCAACTTTGCTTTTACGCAAATTCAAAATCCGTTTAAACGCATTCCTGGAATGGGAGATGTCAATATCTACGGTCCCCAACACAGCATCCGCATTTGGCTGGATGTTAAAAAAATGAACGGGTTGGGACTTAATTCCAAGGATATTATTGGGGCAATAGAATCCCAAAATCAAGTGGCGGGCGTAGGTTCTCTTTCATCTGCGCCAGCACCACAAGGCACGAATCAAGTTCTTTCCATTACCACAAAAGGGCTGCTCTCCACGGTGGAAGATTTTGAAGAAATTGTAGTGCGTGCCAACTTAAATGGTGGTGTGGTGCACTTGAAAGACATTGCGCGGATTGAAATGGGGGCGGATAGCTATCAATTAAATGCTAGCTTCAATAATCAGCCATCAGTTGTGATGGCTTTGTCGCAGCTTCCTAATTCCAATTCGTTGAAAATTATGAAAGCGCTTAAAAAGGAAATGGCCGAGCTTAAAAAATCCTTTCCGGATGATATGGAATTTCAAATTGTGTACGATTCAACGACTTTTGTCAGGGCCAGTATTCAAGCGATTTTAATGACTTTGGCGCTCACCTTTTTATTGGTGATGGCGGTTGTGTATTTGTTTTTGCAAGACGCGTGGGCAACCTTGATTCCCATGATTACAATTCCTGTTTCTTTGATTGCAACTTTTGTTGTCATTTATGTGCTGGGGTTTGACATCAATATCTTGACCTTGTTTGCGATGATTTTGGCGATTGGTTTGGTGGTGGATGATGCCATTGTGGTGGTGGAGCGCGTTCAATACCTGATGAAATATCGTCACATGAATGCCCCGCAGGCGTCAGCCCAATCCATGAAAGATATTGCTTCTTCGGTGGTGGCGACGACTTTAGTGTTGATGGCGATTTTTATTCCAGTGGGGTTAATGGCGGGGATGACGGGCAAGATTTATCAACAATTTGCCGTCACTTTGGCAACGGCCGTTTTCTTTTCAGCGGTGAATGCCTTGACACTCAGTCCCGCCCTTTGCGCTATTTTCTTGGGGAAAAGTGCGGGAACACCTACGCGGTGGATGGATTTTTTTAACGCTTACTTGGATAAAGAAGAAAAACTGTATGTTAAATGCGTGACCTTTTTATGCAACCACATGAAAATAACTTTATCGATTACGGGGGGCGTTATAGCTCTTCTTGGCTTTTTATTTTACCATGTGCCAAAGGGCTTTGTGCCACAGGAAGATCAAGGAATTGTGATGGCCTCCTTGCAATTGCCCGCCACAGCCAGTATCAATCAGACCGAGAAACTCTTACATCAAATGTCCTCTGAGGCACGCCAAATCCCAGGAATTCAATCCTTTATCGGGATTTCGGGGAACAGCATGCTTTCGGCCAGCGGTGAAAATATCGGGATGGCCGCCATTACCTTAACGCCTTGGGATGAGCGCGATAAACAGGGGCTTTCCATGGATAAAATTTTGGCAGAATTAAATGCTAAATTTTCAGGACGCCCAGATGCACAAATCAACTTTTTTGCGATGCCCTCTATCCCAGGGGTAGGAAACGCTGATGGTATCAGTTTTGAGTTGGTGGCGCTTAATCAAAATACCACGCCACAAGAATTAGATGTGGCACTCACAAAAACACTTTCCTTTATCAATAAAAACAGCCTCTTTTCTTATGGATTTTCTTCTTTTACGGCAGATACCCCCCATGTTTATTTGGATATCAATCGCACAAAATTGGCAGCCTTTGGGGTGCAACTGTCTGACCTGTTTTCCGTTTTACAAAACAACTTGGGTTCGCGCTATGTGAACAATATTACTTTGGATGGTCAAACCAGCAAAGTGATTATTCAGGCGGATTTCCCCGCTCGTCAAGATATCCCCGATATCGGAAAACTCTATGTTCCAAATGCCTCAGGAAAACTTATTCAAGTGCAAAACTTTTTAACCGAAAAAATAGTGGTGAGCCCCAAAATCATCTATCGTTTTAATCAGTATTTAAGCGCTGGGATTACCGCCCAAACTGCCCCGCATGTGAGTTCTGGAACAGCCATCAAAACTCTGCAAGATTTCATCCCCAGCCTTGGCAAAAACTTTTCTCTTTCGTGGACAGGTCTCACCTTGCAACAGGTGGAAACAGCAGGTTTGGCCGTTATTTTGATTAGCCTTGCCCTTATCTTTTCCTACCTTTTTTTGGTTGCGCTTTATGAAAGTTGGTGGATTGCCTTTGCAGTCATTTTAACAAATATTTTTGCGATTTTGGGGGCACTGGTCGGCCTGCAACTTTGGGGGCTTAATTTAAGCATTTACGCTCAATTGGGAATCGTGATGCTGATTGGATTGGCTAGTAAAAACGCGATCTTGATTGTGCAATTTACAACCGAATATCAACGCTCCGGCATGGATACCATTCAAGCAGCCTTAAAAGGTTCCGGGGAACGTTTCCGCGCGGTTTTGATGACAGCACTCACCTTTATTTTGGGGACCTTTCCAATGGTGGTGGCAACAGGGGCAGGTGCGGCCAGCCAACGTTCCATCGGCACTACCGTATTTTGCGGGATGATTGTGGCCACTTTAATCGGTATTCTTTTTGTGCCTGCTTATTTCGCCTTTTTTGATAAAATCTCTTTGAAGTTTGCACATAAAAAACAGGTTTTAAAAACACTAATGTTTTTACTGGTTGGCTTTTTGTCAGCCTGCGCGGTGGGGCCTGATTATGAAGAACCGAAATTTTTTACCGATCGCGAACTTCAAAAAGCCCTGAATACAACAACAGAAAAAGTAAACATTTTTACCCCCAAGGATTTGCAGGATAAAACGTTGGATACTTTAATCGACAGGGCGCATGAGAATAGTCCCACTTTAAAACAAGCCCTGTGGCATTTGCGGGGGGCGCGTGCCAGTTTGAATATCGCAAAGGCTGGTCTTTTTCCCACGTTAGATGCTTCGGCCCAGTATAATGAAGTCAAAAATAGTAAAAACATGGGGCTGATTTTAAACGAGGATTATTATCAGGTGGGGTTAGATGCCGCGTGGGAACTGGACCTTTTTGGGGGCCAACGCCGGCGGATTGAAGCAGAGCGCGCCAACTTTAAATCCACGCTTTATACCGTTCAAAATACGGCTGTATCACTGACAGCAGAAGTCGCCCGCCTTTACATCCAAACGCGCACGCTGGAAGAATTGGTCCGTCAAACCAAAGAAAACATCCGCTTGCAAAATGAAATGACAAATTTGGTGCGCGATAAGAAAAAAACAGGGCTTGAAAGCCAACTTTCCCTAGAACAAGCGCTTTATCTTCTTAAAAATACTGAGGCCACTTTAGCTGATTTAGAATATCAACAGGCCGAATCTAAAAACGCACTTTCTTTGGCACTGGGCGAACTCCCTGGGGCAGTGGACGATATGCTGAAAGCTGAAAAAAAATCTCTTATCACGCGCCCCTTTGATTTTGACTTGGATAAAATTACAAAAATCCCTGCAGATGTTTTGCGCCGGCGTCCAGATGTTCGAGCAGCAGAAGAAAACCTGATTGCCCAAAACGCTCTCATCGGTGTCGCAGTGGCTGATATGTTCCCGAAAATCAGCGTCTCGGCACTATTTGGCATTGAATCCTTAAAATTCAAAAACCTATTTAAAACAACCAGTTTCACCCATACTGTTACTCCTAATACTCTAACCCCCATTTTCCACTTTGGCGCCTTGAAAGAAAATGTAGAAGTTCAAAAAGCCAAAAAGGAAGCCGAAGTGATGGCCTATGAACAGGCTTTGTTGCAGGCGGCGAACGAAGTTAAAAATGCTCTTGTTTCTCTTTATCAAGAACGACTTCATTATCAGCTTCTTGCCGAAACCTTTAATCATGCGGATAAAGTTGCGAACTTGATGCAAAGCAAATACAAAAATGGCTTGATTGATTATACGGATGTGTTACAGGCCGAACAAAATCGCCTGCAAGTACAAATGCAAATGATAAAATCCTCAGGAACGCTTTATGCCAACCTCATCCGTTTTTACAAAGCCATCGGTGGCGAAGAAACAAAATAAATTCTTGACTTTACGATTTTTAATATGTTAGTATGATCTTGTAATGCTAACAAAAGGAGAAAAAATGACAACAGAACAAGATTTAGTTCGTATGAAACAAAACGGACTTTTAACAAGCGAAGAATTTTTAAAAGCTTTTAATCAGTTAAAAACAGCAGAAAGGCGTTCTTCTCAAGAGCAGAATTCAGAAAGGATGAAAAAAAGGATTCTTTTTTCTGTTGCTTTGCTTGGAATTTTTAGTGTGTTGGTGGGGTTGTCCTTGATTATATCTTCCAACTGGAAAATCATTCCTTCTTTTGTGAAAGTAGGGGGAGGGTTGATTTGTTTGTTTGCTTCTTTAACAGCTACTTTTTATTTTCAAAAACGCCAAAAATCTTTCTGGATGGAAGCATTTTTATTTGTTTCTTTTTTACTGATTGGTGGCAACCTTGGATTGATTCAAAAAACTTATAATTTAGAGCTTTCATGGCAAGAAGGAAGCTTTGCTTGGTGGGCACTTTCTCTTCCTTTGATTTTTTTCACAAAGTACAAACTTTTGCCACTATGTTCTGTCGGATTATTAGTTTTTGCTTTGTGGGATATTATTTGGAACATGAACTATATGCTTGTAGCTGGTTTGATGTTTATGGTTATGTTGCTGACTCATTTTTTCAGTGGTTCTTTGGCCAAGTTTATTCGTGACTTAGCTCTTATTGCTGCAATTATTTGTTTGTATGTGGGTGACATGATTGCCAGTTCTGGCGCAGGGATCATCGGCATTATAACAACAACGCTGTTCTTACTTCTTTTTGCTGGTACACCGAAGACGGAAGAAGGAACAGTTCGCTATTATAATTACTTATTCTTGTTAGTAGCTTGGCGTATTTTCTTATTATTCTGGAATGCGTATTATAATCTAACAAATATTGGAATTTTGTTGGTTGTGTTTGGCGTCATTTTGCTGGTAGGGGTTGGATTATACACATACTACTTTAACAAGATCCAAAACTTTATCAGAAGATTTATCAAACGTAGTGAATAAAGAAAACGAAAAATAAAATCGTGATGCTCTTTACAAGCATCACGATTTTTTATTTCAATTGAGTCCTGTATAAGGATGCATAAACAGAATCAGGCTTTTCCAACAATTCTTTGTGTTTGCCTATTTCTTTAACTTCTCCATGATCTATGACAACAATACTGTCTGCGTTTTTGACGGTGGATAAGCGGTGAGCAATGATAAAGACAGTTCTCTCCTTCATCAGGTTATAAATGGCTTGTTGTACAATTTCTTCGGATTTATTATCCAAAGCGGAAGTAGCTTCATCTAAAATAACAATTGGAGCATCTTTCAAAAAAGCTCTGGCAATAGCTACCCGCTGTTTTTGCCCGCCAGATAATTTAGTGCCACGTTCACCGATTTCTGTATCCAATCCGTTAGGAAGGGAAGCAATAAATTCATCTAAACAAGCATTATGGACAGCATAATTGATTTGTTCTTGAGTGGCTGAACGTCCCAGTAGAATGTTCTCTCTAATTGTACCGGCAAACAAGATATTATCTTGGAAAACAATCGCAATGTGTTCACGCAAACTGTCTAAATCCAGTTCCTTAATGTTGACTCCATCGATTTTAATAGCCCCTTTCTTGACATCATAAAAGCGTGGTAATAAAGTAACCAATGTCGATTTTCCACCGCCGGAATTTCCAACAAAAGCGATTGTTTTACCCTTTTTGATCGTTAAATTGATGTCTTTTAAAACAGGACGATCCGGTTCATATTCAAAAAAGACATGATCAAAGACAATGTTTTCCTTGATGCCTTTTAACATTTTGGGATGAGGACAGTTATGAATATCAGGAATACTTTCCAAACGCCCAAAAACACGTTCCATCGCTAATAAAGATGTCTGAACATGGGTAAAATTGCTACCAATGGATTTAATGGGATGATACAACATTAATAAGGCAGTAATAAAGGATACAAAACCACCCGGAGTTAATTGATTTGATGTAATCAAATAGCTTCCCAACCAAATAACACCGGCAATTCCAATGGAGACAATGAAATGCATCATTGGCGTTAAAATACCGGTTCTTTTGGTCATTTTCATGCCCAATTTAAAAACAGATCGTAATGTTTCATTAAATTTAGAGCAAGTATATTCATATAAGTTAAAGGATGAAATGATTCGATTTCCCATAAAAGCTTCATTATAATGGGTCATTACCCTGGCACCAGAAAAGATAGTTTTATCCATAATCCCTTTAATTTTTTTACGTACTCGGGTTAAAGGGAGCAGTGCGCCAAATAAAACAAGAATAGCAATAATCGAAAGCTGCCATGAATTCCAAATTAGGACAAAAATCAATGATATTGATGAAAATAATCTTGTTGTAAATAATTTTAAATTAGCCAGAAATCCGCTGCAAGCCATATCAGCATCTTGATTAAAGCCGAACATTACATCACCCGAAGTATTTTTATCAAAGAACCGAGCATCACAACGTAATAATTTATGGAACAAATCTTTTTTCATGTCCATAGTTATTCTTTGTCCTACCCAAGTATTCAAATAAGTTGCAGCATAATTCAGTAAACTTTGGGCTAAACTGAAAACAATAACTAACATTGGTAACAAAGAAGTTGCCTTTGCGCTTTTTTCAATCATTACCACATCCATATAAGGTTTTAACACCCACGCGATGACAGCATCCATTGCGCCCAAAGGCAAGGTTACCAAAATAGCCAAAATGGCTCGGAACAAATACGGCTTGACATAGGGATAAATTTTCCTATAGTTAACTACAAGATTCATTTGCTTTAATTTTGAAAACGGATTACTCACATACGCTCCTTTTTTCGGGATTTCTCATATATCCATCAAGCAATAAAGCCTTTTGGATAAGCCAAGTAAGTATACCCCAAAAACATATAAATGGCAAGAACTTTTTCCTAAGATGGCTCGGGTTTTACAATGATTAAGTCATTACTCGTAAAATCCCAAATTCTGGACATAAAAAAAGCTTTGATAAACAAGGCATTAATCTGAAATTGGTGGTGTTATTTGATTTTTGAACGAAAAGCCGGCATTTGTCCTTTGCTTTTGGGGCATTTTGCAAATGAATAATATGCAAAATAAACCCTTGACTTTTGGGACGATTTATGCTATAATTCTTCTTGGTTAACAGGGTGGATTATACCCTGTTTTTTTGTTGCCTGTAAGGAATGAACCTTACGGGCTTTTTTTATAGGAGTCAATAATGGAAAATCAATCATCATCAACAGAATCTCTATCATCTGGAACATCAGAAAATACAACATCCACCCAAGCAAATTTATTACAAGCTTACATTCAATCACATGAATCACAAAAACCCTCCCAATCCACAGAGAAAGTAACACGCACAGGGAAACACGATGCTTCTGGACATTGTCAGCAAGTTGTTCATGTTCCAGCTCATTCACGCAAAGGTCATCCGGTGGCTGCCTATGACCGCCTTTGTGGTCAAAAACATACTGTAAAAGAGGCGGCCGAAAAAAATCAAGAAGAAGCCGAAGAAAAAGAGAATAAAAGTCAAAGTACAGAAAATAATTCCTCTGAAAATATGCGAGAAAAATACAATGAATTGATAAAAGAATATTGGCCACATTTAAAAGAAAATGAAGGTATGAAAGAATTTGCTTATTTAGATACGGAAGGAAAAATCACCACAGGGATGGGACTTTATATTCCTGATGAAAAATCATTTACGTCTTTACCGTGGCAATATCAAGGAAAAGAAGCAACTTTTGAACAAAAAGTGGCTGAATACCAAAGGTTGGAAGCCTTTCAAAAAAATGGTCAATTTGGACAAAATTATAGAGCAGAACATTATAAACAAATCAATCCCCAAAAAGAACTCACGCTTTCAGAACATTTTATGATTGATAAAACAATGGAACATTTAGAGGGAGATTTAAGAATTCTAGAAACAAAGTATCCAGAATTTGAAACTTATCCGAGAACCGTGCAGATGGTACTACTAGATATGAGGTATAATATGGGCGGAAATTTTAATGCGGACAGATGGCATTATTTTCATGAAGGATTAAAGAACAAGGATATCTCTCAAATGATTAAACATGTTAATCGTCCTCAGGTAAGTAAAAATCGTAATGACTGGGCCCGTCAAACATTAAAAGAAATACCTTTAGTCAATGGATGGCACTAAAATTTAGCTTCATCTGTATGTAAACAAAATCCTGTATAGCCGGTCCATTTTTTCTCATTTGGAAAGCGGCTATATTCTTCAACGACACGACATCCTTCATAGTGAAAACGATCAGTTAAAACATACTTAAAAATAAATGTTTGCGGTTCTTTTTCCTTTAAAGTACATGAAAGAATAACTGTTTTATCTGAATTTTCCAACAAATTACAAGGAATATTATCAAATGGTTCATGAGCTGTAGATATTATTTTATTTGGGGTTAAATATGTTTCGTAATTTTTTGAAATACAAGACAGTCTTTTATAGAAGAGCGGATTCACAAACCGCTCTTCTTGTGATTGAAAGACACATCCCGCTAAAAGTAAGATCAATACAAATAATTTTTTCATGAAAACAGAATAAAACTTTAATCTTTTCTTGTCAAGTAGGGGATTTATTTTACATGCTATTCATTTTCAAAAGTCCCCAAAAGCAAGGGACAAATGCCTGTTTTTCTTTCAAAAATCAAGTAACACCCTGCATACAATAGTATGCAGGAGATTTTTTCATTTTCTACGGAAACTAGCATATATTCATTTACTTTTGGCCCTTTTTGTAAATGACTTGTATGCAAAAATAGTGTCGCTTATCGTCAAAAATGCACCTTTTCAAAATATAAGTTGATAAATTTGTCAATAAGAGCATATATGGTGATGTCATCAATAGAAAGGACAGCACATGGAAAAACAACTTAAACTCCTGGCGCAAATCATCCTGCCAACGCTCTGAACCGTATTGAAAAATAAGAAAAAAACGAAAAAGCGCCGTTCAGGTTGAACTTGCTCAGTCAATTTATAATATTTGCTCCACAAAAAGGCGGTGATTATCCTCGCCACCCCTGAGCAAATATAGAAAAGGATGCCACAACTAAGTTGCTTTTTATAAAACAAAAGTCTATATATAATACATAGATAATCATAAAGGAAAAATTAAAATGGGTTGGTATGCAAAGGAAATTCATATACCTGAATTAGGTTTAACAATATATCCTAAGGTGGAGGCAACTGTGACACATTCACAATCAATTTTTGGATGTTACGATGCAAATGTCTATTACAAGCGCATTGTAAAAGAAAATTTAAAAGATTTTTACAAGGATTTAAGCAGTGAAAGAAAAGCTATAAATGCATGTATTACCCTCTATCATTTAGAGGACTGGTATTGGAAAGATGATCCTCAAAAAAAGGAAAAAAGAAAAGAGGTTCCTTATAGTTTGGCTCTAGCGGATATAGCCAACGCATCAAAACATTTTGAACCCAAAAGAACGTACCTTTCTGGGAAAATAGAAGGAACAGATATTCCAGAAACATTAACCTTAAATCGTGGTAATGAAGTGATCAAAATTGAAGATATGTTGCGAGAAATAGAAAAATATTGGGATGAAAAGCTAAAATAACTCATATTTCACTGGACTTTTTTGTTATTCCAAGCATTCATTGTGTTGCAACGAAAGGAAAACTGATGAAAATGCGCAAGTATGAGGATATTGCCCCCAGCAACCGGACAAACTTTACAATGCTTTATTACCACGCCGGCCGGATTTTGACACATATTGAAACTCAGCTGAAGCAGGCTTACGGTACTCCTCTTCCTATTAAACAGGCGCGAAATCTGACCCGCATGCAACACAAATTGCAACAAATGGTTGCCCGGTACAAGCAAGTGAAATCAGACCTTGCCAAGGAGTATCGGCTCAAAAAAATAAAATAGGTCTTGTTTTTTAAATGGTCTTCATATATAATAGACCTCGTTAGGACAGCCCAAGTTCTAACAAGGGATTGTTAACCCTGATTCTCGTGGGCAAGGGACTTTTGTATTATTGAAAGTTTCTTTGTTAGTGGGCATCTCACCATCTGGTGGGTGCCGGCGATATAAGGCACGCTCGAATAAACCGGGCTACTTTTCACGAGATTCGTAGTTAACAACACCCACCGCCTTTTGGCGGTGTTTTGTTTGGGCTGACAGGTAATTCAGTTTGAGCATTTGCGCGTTCTTTGGCCACCGCGA
>JAGCFA010000084.1 GCA_017650375.1 Alphaproteobacteria bacterium
ATGTTCTTTTTTGATAGAACGAACATCTACTTCTTTCCAACCTTTTGGAAATTCATATTCCTTTTGGATTTTCTCTTGTTTGGATCCTTTTTCTGTCATTTTTAACCTCACTTTTTAATATTTTTAGAACAGACTTACCCTAGCATTTTTTGGGGATAAACGCAAGTAAAAAAAACATAAATTTTTATAAAAAATACCCCCTTAAAAAAGGGGGAGTTTAAAGGACAAATTTTATGTCCGTCCATAGGCATCCTCATAACGGATAATATCATTTTCATCCAAGGTATCGCCTGCCTGCACCTCAATAAAAACCATTGGGGTATCGGTCGCATTTTCCATACGGTGCTTTTGCTGAGGTTTGATATAGATATGGGTATCTTGGGGCGCCGTGATAATTTTGTCATCCAAGGTAACCGTACCTGTTCCTATGGCAATGACCCAATGTTCGGCGCGGTGTTCGTGGGATTGAAGGGAAAGTTTTTGATGCGGATTCACAATAATCCGCTTCACAATATAGCCATCCCCAACAGCCAAGACTTCCCATGTTCCCCAAGGGCGTTCACCACGTTCTCCAACCTTATATGTAACAGCCATTTTATTTTCCTTTCAACTGAAAACGGGATGCTAGAATATTTTCAAATAAAAATCAAGCCCTAAATTGACTTTTAAAGGGATTTAGAATATAATATCCTTATGAACTTCAACGAAAGACATTTAAAACAAAATTTACGTCGCGGAGGACATTGGAGTAAATCCAGCGCCCAGTGGTTACAACGCCAATTAAATGATCCCTATGTGAGCGAGGCCAAAGCACAAGGCTTTCGTGGACGTGCTGCCTTTAAGATTCAGCAGATGAATCAACAATTTCACTTTTTTAAAAAGGGAGCTCGCGTTGTGGATTTGGGCTGTGCCCCTGGCGGATGGAGTCAAGTTGCCGTCAAAGCCGTTCATTCCACAAATGAAAAACCTTTGGTCATCGGATTGGATTTACTGCCGACCGATCCCATTGAAGGCGCCCTGCTCTTACAACGAGATTTTAGAAAACCTGAAGTTGCCCAAGAACTGATTGATTTACTGGGCGGGCAAAAGGCTGATGTGGTCATGAGTGATATGGCGGCTAATACCACAGGTAACCACATGGTGGATCATCTGCGTATTATGGGACTGGTGGAAACTGCCTATGATTTTGCGGTTAAAGTATTGGCGGAAAATGGCACCTTTATTGCAAAAATCTTTCAAGGCGGAACAGAAAAAAATCTGCTGGATCAAATGAAACGCAACTTTAAGACAGTTAAGCATGTCAAACCCGATGCCAGCCGAAAAGATTCTTCTGAATTTTATGTGATTGCTACAGGTTTTAAGGAGAACAGATGACACCTGAAAATATTGCTAAAGCAATTCAAGAAGTATTAAGGGAAATTGATGAAACCCCTAAACCTGCCAATGAAGTTTTAAATGCTTATACCAGAGCACGACGCTATATTGGATCGAAAGATAGGCGAGCCATTCAAGATGGCGTGTGGCAAACACTACGAAAAAGACCTTGGCCTGAATGGTTAAAAAAAATAATTCCTGAAACCGAATTACAGGCTTTACATCAGGAAGCGCCCATTATTTTACGGTGCAATGGAGATAAAGAAAAGATTCAAGAAGAACTTGCTATTGAGGGAATTGAAACAGAACCCACAAAATTGTCACCAATCGGATTGATTTTAAAAAAGCGGATTCCTTTGACAACTTGCAAGGCTTATTTAACAGGTCAAGTAGAAGTACAGGACGAGGGATCACAGTTAGTCGCCTTAGCAACAAAGATTAAAGCGGGCGATAGTGTGTTGGATTATTGCGCAGGGGCCGGCGGAAAAAGCTTATGTTTTGCTCAAATGATGGACAATAAAGGGCGCATTATAGCGCATGATATTTCCAAAAAAAGTTTAGATGAACTTAAAAAACGGGCGGAACGGGCTGGGACAAACATTATTGAAATTACCCAAAAACCAACAGGCACCTTTAACCATGTGGTAGTGGATGCTCCCTGCTCTGGTAGTGGAACTTGGCGCAGATGTCCGGATGCGCCTTTTAAACTAAAGCCGGACACTTTAAAAGAGGTACAAAAAAAACAAGCTGATATTTTGGATAAGGCCAGTCAATTTGTGACCAAAGACGGGTTATTGCATTACATGACCTGTTCTCTTATTGAAGCAGAAAACCAAGAACAAATGTGCACTTTTTTAAAACGGCACGCTGATTTTAAACTTATCCACCATACACAATGGTCACCTGCTAAAAACGGCACTGATGGCTTTTTCTTGGCCAGTTTTAAGCGAACAAAAAACACTGAATAAAAAAATAATTGACAAAATAAAAAACTGTGGTATAATTATCTTTGTAACATTTATAAGGAGAAAAAATGTCACCACTCAAAAAAACAAACTTAGACTTACGAAAAACTATTGAAACAACCTTAAGACGAGCCCAAAAATGGATTTATGCTTGTTATCCGTCTGCTCAGTTAGAGGGTAAAAAGCTTAATATCGATGTGCGCTATTTCGGTGAAAAAATCCCCTCTTTAAACGCAGAAACACCCAATATCAAACAATATGAGCAAGATGTCGATTATCAAAAAAAACCTGTTTATGTTTGTTTCAGTCGCGGAAAAACAAGCATCGTTTTAAAACGCAACCAGTTTTTAGATTTTAATCGTAGAGAAAAAACTTCTTATTCTTTGCATATACATGCAGGAAGCGGACATGAATACACAATTATGGAAAGTCCTGATGGAGAAATTTTAGATAATGGTTACCCTGAATTAATCAATCTTGTACAAGAAGACGAAGATTTTGGAGCTTATATTTCTTTCATTTCCAGAGATAATCCACAACCAATTGCTTCAAATCCACCGAAATGGAATTTATTTGAGATTATGACAAATTCGCGCTAATAAAAAAAGCCCGATCATCTGTCGGGCTTTTTTTATTTATCCGTCTTCAAAATGAAGCAAACAAGAAATACAAATGGGGATGG
Source organism: Alphaproteobacteria bacterium (assembly GCA_017650375.1). Taxonomy (GTDB): domain Bacteria; phylum Pseudomonadota; class Alphaproteobacteria; order CAAHEQ01; family UBA3637; genus UBA3637. Next base: position 3,022 of record JAGCFA010000084.1, read on the forward strand.
CAATCAGGGCAGGCCCCCATGCGGCTAAAAACAAAGGAAGACTGCCATTCAGTCCCATCACGTTCGTAATACGTGAGAAAAAGTAAAGCCCAAAACCGGTACCTAAAACGGCCAAGACACGCAAGAAAACACCACCGCGTCTATTAGAAGGTGGTAATGTAAACAGTGCTGAAATCAATAACATCGCCACCAAAAACAACGGAAATGCTGTCAATTCAAAGAAATAGACTTCATGTTGACGCACTGAAAAACCAGCATGTTTTAAAAAACGAATAAAGTGAGGAAAACGCCAAAAGGACATCGTTTGCGGTTCATCAAATTTTTCCAAAAGACGTTCTAAGCTGAGCGTCGTTTCAAAAGAAATTTTTTCTTTTATCTCTGCTTTTTCTGTTTCCGGATCAACCACAAATGCTTGTGTCAAGAGTAATTCTCCTTGATTTAAATAAGCCTTTTGACTTTCGATATGTTTGCGATATAAATCGGCCTGTGATAGATCTAAAACAGACACGTTCTCTAGGGAAATTTGTCCTTCTTTTTGATTCACTTGAGATGCACGAATGACCAAAGTTCCATTCTCTGTGATTTCACGCCACCAAAAACCGTCTTCTGTCCATTTAAAAGGAGAAGATGACTTCATCCCTATACGTTCTTCTAATCGTTCATAACGACGCGCTGTGCTTGATGAAATAGGACTGAACGCCATTATATCCAACAGTCCCAAACAAAAAACCAATACCCCCAACGGAATCAATACGTTCCAAGCAGACATCCCCACAGCACGCATTACAATCAATTCAGAAGAACGATTAAGAAGTAAAAAGAAAATCATTCCCGATATCAAAACAACAAAAGGAAAAATAATATGCATCATTTGAGGCGATTTCAAAAGAGCCAATGTCAAAACATCAAAAAAAGCGATATTTTCACGTTTGGCCGCTTGACGAAGCAATTCCACCAAATCAAAAAGCAGAATAATAGCCGTCAATGTCAACAAAACAGCCATAAAAATCATCAAAAACCGACTTAAAGTATACCGCGTTATAATTTGCTTCATTAAAACTCCTTGAAATGATTATACACTAGCCCTAAAAAAAGTGCAAGCGCTTATTGATACCGAAGAGCTTCAATGGGGTCTAAGCGCATGGCTTTTCGGGCTGGAAGTGCCCCAGATATAATGCCTACTATAATTGCCACACTGGCAGAAATCACAACTGACCAAATGGAAATAGGAACATTATAATCGTAAAGATGACCGGCAAGTTGTGAAAGCGCTACCCCCAGAATCATTCCGATAAAACTGCCAATAAAGGAAATCAAAATAGCTTCAGCCAAAAATTGAACCATAATCCAACGGTTAGGTGCTCCCAAGGCTTTACGTGTACCAATTTCACGAGTGCGTTCCGTTACTGATACCAGCATCATATTCATAATCCCAATAGAGCCAACTACTAATGAAATAGAGGCGATAGCAGCAAGCAAGGCCGATAAAATAAAACCAATCTGACGGACTTTTTCTACCATTTCCGTCATCAAATGGAGAGAGAAGTCATTGTCTGTTCCTTCCTTCAGATGATGACGCGCCCGTAATTGATATTCTATACGGCGCGATACAGTATCCATTTTATCTTCACTGGTGACTTTAACAAAAGCAATATCCGCGTACTGAGGACGGTAGGACCCCTTTAAACGCTGACGCACTGTTGTTGCCGGCATCATCACGATATTATCTTGATCATCGCCCATTAAATTATCCCCTTTTTCCTTTAAAATTCCAATGACCGTAAAGGGCTTCCCTTTAAGGCGCAACGTCTTACCAATCGGATTTTGAAGACCAAAAAGTTCATCCACTACCGTTTGCCCAATTAGGACATAAGGTTTACCGGCCTTTACATCTTTTTCGGTGAAGGGAACGCCCGATTCAATCTCCCAGTTACCTACCTTTAAGTATTCGGGAGTCGTTCCATAAACCTGAACACCATAGTTGTTGCTTCCAAAAACAGCTTGTGCTGCCGCCACAACTACATAAGAGGCTGTTTCTACATCCGGCAAAGAACGCAACGATTCTACATCAGAAAAACTGGCCGTTGGCTTTCCACGCCCACCGCGCACCCCTCCACTGACTGTTTGTGCCGGTGCGATAATAATCAAATTCGTGCCCATTGAATCAAAAGTTTTGGTAATTTCGTTTTGGACCGTTTGACCGGCAGCCACCATCATTACCACTGCAGCCACACCTATTACGATTCCTAACATTGTCAAGAAAGAACGCATTTTATAAGCTGAAACAGAAATCCACGCTTCTTTTAAAATTTGGAAAATCATGCCTTATAATCCTTCCTTAATCCGTCATATTGGATTTTGCCATCTACGATCATAATCAATCGTTTGGCATAATCTGCAATATCTTCTTCATGGGTCACCAAAACAACTGTAATACCTTGTTTGTTGAGCTCGGTAAATAAATCCATAATTTCTTGAGAAGTACGCGTATCCAAGTTACCCGTCGGTTCATCGGCAAAAATAATGGCTGGGTCGTTGACTAAAGCTCTGGCAATTGCGACACGTTGTTGCATACCCCCTGAAATTTGAGTTGGTAACCGATCTTCATAACCTTTAAGACCGACATGTTCCAAAAGCTGAATTGCCTTTTCACGTCGTTGATCGGCCGGTACATTTTGATAAATTAAAGGAAGCGAAACATTATCTGCCAAAGTTCTTTTCATCAACAAATTAAAATTTTGGAATACAAAGCCAATCCGTTTGCCACGAATTTTAGCCATTTCTGCATCAGACAAATTAGCGACATTTTGTCCTTCCAATAGATATTTGCCAGAGGTCGGTCGATCCAAACAACCCAAAATGTTCATAAGGGTTGATTTACCAGAGCCAGAGTGTCCCATAATAGCCACAAATTCTCCCGAACGAATAGAAAAATTGATATGTTTTAAAACAACCTGACTGGTTCCCCCAGGCATAAAATAGGTTTTACAAACGTCTTTTACTTCAATGACAGGTGTCATCTACGACGTCCTTTTTCTTTGGCTTCCAAAATAACACTGTCGCCTTCTTTCAGACCTGATTTAATTTCAATATTAGACAGATCTGCCAATCCTTTTTCAATCACAACGGGTTCCAATTTTTTGTCTTTAAAACGGTAAACAACAGCTTGTGTTGGTTGTAAATCGGCAATTTTTTGTGTTTCCATTTGGGACTTAACAGCACTAGATGGTTTGTATTGTAAAGCCATAGCTGGCAATGTCAAAACATCCAAAGCCTCTTGAATCTTAATATCCACCGAAGCAGTCATCCCAGGCAAAAGTTTCCGAGAAGAATTATCCAATTGAATCACCACTGTATACATCACCACATTTTGTTCCTCTGTAGGCGACAAGCGAATTTGTTCTACTGTCCCAGCAAAAACATCATTAGGATAGGCATCCACTGTAAATGTAACTGGCATATGCGGTGTAATCATTCCAATATCTGCTTCTGCAATATTGGCTTCAATTTGCATTTTTGTTAAATCTTCTGCAATTTTAAACATCGTTGGTGTAGAAAAACTGGCAGCCACAGTTTGCCCCTGCTCTACCTCTTTGGAAATAACCGTTCCAGCTACAGGAGAGGTAATAGTCGCATAACCGTAGTTTTGATTGGCACGATTGAAATTAGCCTGTGCACTTAAAACATTGGCTTTAGCTGTTTCTAAAGCAATTTCAGCTTCTTCAAATGCCGCTTTAGCAATCAATTTTTCTTTATATAATTCTTGGGTTCGATTATAGTTCAAATTTTCAATTTTTTCTTTTGCTTTAGCTAAATCCAACTGTGCCTGAGCATCATTTAAATTTTCCTGAAGAACTGAGGTATCCAAACGCGCCAGAACTTGACCTTCCTGTACTTCATCATTATAGTCAGCCAAGACTTCTTCAATAATACCGGAAACTTGTGTCCCAACACTGACCGTATTGATGGGTTGGATTTTACCAGAAGCAGTGACTGAATAAATCACATTTCCTTTCTCCACTTTCACCTGTTCAAAATCGGATTCCTTGATATTTTTTTCTGTTTTGGAATAAAAGATTTTCCAGCCAGCAAAAGCCAACACAAGAATACCGCAAGCGATAAGAATTTTCTTTTTTCTGGTCATTTTTTCCCCTTTCTTTTTCTGTTATCATAAGACATTTTTTTATCTTTCGTCAAGTAAAAAGTTGTTTTTCATTGAAAAAAAACACAGGCTGTGCTATACTTTAAATAAAAGGAGTTCATTATGAAAAAACCACAAAACCAAAGACAACAACGCGTTTCGAGTGAAATCCAACGAGTCATTGCAGATATGTTGATGCGCAACGATTTGTTTATCAAAGGATTAAAGGCCCCATACCTGATGATTACAGAAGTACAGGTTGCCCCCGATTTTTCCTATA
>JAGCFA010000085.1 GCA_017650375.1 Alphaproteobacteria bacterium
ATAAGAAACCGTTTGGATGATTTTCCAGACGGTTTTTTTGATTGTCTTTTTTCTCAAAAAAGTGTATAAGGGAAAAATTCTAACAAAAGGATGTGAAATGCAAGAAAAATTGAATAAAATAAAAGAAGAAGTCTTACCTGCCATTGAAAAAGCAGGGAATTTAACCGATTTGGACGCAGTCCGTGTGGGCGTGGTTGGAAAAAATGGCACATTGACAGCTTTGATGAAAGAATTGGGCGTTTTGTCTGTTGAAGAAAAAAAACAGGCTGGTATTCTTTTAAATGCTGTTAAAACTGAAATTATGACAGCGATTGCCAGTAAAAAAGAAGCCTTGGAAACAGCTGAATTAAATAAACGTTTGGAAAGCGAATCCATGGATGTGACCCTGCCATGTCGCCCCACCCATCAAGGGCGGATTCACCCAATTACTCAGGCGACTGAAGAAGCCTTGGCCATCTTTGCGCAAATGGGCTTTGAAATGGCAGAAGGACCAGATATTGAAGACGATTGGCATAACTTTGAGGCCTTAAACACACCCAAAGAACATCCTGCGCGTCAAATGCAAGCCACCTTTTTCTTCCCAAATAAGAATTTACTTCGGACTCAAACTTCAGGCGTTCAGATTCGCACCATGGAAAACAAACAACCACCTATTCGGATTGTGTGTCCGGGTCGGACTTATCGGCGCGATTATGATGCCACCCATACGCCGATGTTCCACCAAATTGAAGGTTTGGTCATCGATGAAAAGACCAACTTGGCAAACTTGAAATCTGTTTTGGTGGAATTCTTTAAGCTATTCTTTGAAACAGACGATGTGTCCTTCCGTTTCAGAACTTCTTACTTCCCGTTCACCGAACCTTCCTATGAAATGGACTTGGGCGGTGTGATGGCCAGAAATATTGGTAAAGAATGGTTGGAAATGGGGGGCTGTGGCATGGTTGATCCACGGGTTTTGGAAAATTGTAAGCTTGACCCTAAAAAATACCAAGGTTTTGCCTTTGGTTTTGGCTTGGATCGGCTGGCCATGATGAAATATGGAATAAAGGATTTACGTCCGATGTTTGAAGCGGATATGAAGTGGATTAAGCACTATGGCTTTGTGCCACAGGATATTCCATCCATTACAAACGGACTTTCAATGAACGGAGGCAAAAAATGCGATTAAGTTTAGAAAACTTGAAAAGATATTTAAAAACAGAAGCCACAGCAGCAGAAATTGCTGATAAACTGACCAACATCGGTTTGGAAGTGGAAGAAGTGCAGGATTTAGCATCCTCTTTACAAGGTTTTGTCTTAGCTGAAATTAAATCGGTTGAACAACATCCGAATGCCGATCGTTTGCATGTTTTGCGCGTCTTTGATGGTGAAAAGGAGCTACAAATCGTTTGTGGTGCCCCCAATGTGCGCGTGGGCTTAAAGTCTATTTTGGCTCTGCCTGGATGTTTGATTCCTAAATTCAATGAAGAATTGAAAGCGGGTGTCATTCGTGGGGTGGAATCCAATGGGATGCTGTGTGCAGAAGATGAACTTTTGCTGGGGGAAGACCATACAGGAATTATTGATTTAAAAACAGATTTGCCTGCTGGAACACCAGCCGCCCAGGCTTTGAACGCTGATGTTGTCTTTGATGTCAATGTGACCCCCAATCGTCCGGATTGTTTAGGAGTGAAGGGGATTGCACGTGATTTAGCTGCGACAGGTATTGGTACTTTGATTATGGAAAAACAACCTGAAATTAAAGGAATTTTTAAATCCCCAGTAGACGTTAAAATTGAAACAGAGGCTTGTCCTATTTACACTGGCCGTTATATTAAAAATGTGAAAAATGGTGAAAGCCCAGAGTGGATGAAGAAAGCTTTGATGAGTGCGGGACTGCGTCCAATTTCAGCATTGGTGGATATTACCAATTATTTGAATATAGCAGAATGTCGTCCATTGCATGTCTTTGATGCCGATAAATTGACAGGGAATATTATTGTCCGCCAGGCCAAAGATGGCGAAAAATTGCAAGCTTTGGATGATAAAGAATATACCTTGTCACCAGAGGTCGCAGTGATTGCTGATGAAAAGGCGGCCCAAAGTATCGCAGGTGTCATGGGCGGGGTGGATACAGCTGTGTCAGCTGATACCAAAAATGTGTTTTTGGAAAGCGCTTATTTTAACACAGTGGATGTCGCCAAAGCCCACATTAAAACAGGGGCTGAATCAGATTCTTGCGCCCGTTTTGAACGGGGGGTAGATCCGGCCAGTGCCATCAATGATAACATTACTGCTACCCAAATGATTTTGGATATCTGTGGTGGTGAACCATCGGAAATTGTGATTGCAGGAAAAGAACCCGCTTGGCAACAAACAATTGACTTTGATTGGCATGAAGTGGAACGTTTGACTGGGCTTAAAATTGACACAGATAAAATGAAAGGCATTTTAGAAGGTCTGGGCTTTGGGATCAAAGGAAATAAGGTTTCCGTTCCTTCTTGGCGTTATCATGATGTGAAATTGCCTGCCGATTTAGTGGAAGAAATTGTCCGCATTTATGGGCTGGATGAATTGCCAGATGCGCCTATGCGTGCAGAAAAGTTGCCTGCAGGGATTCTGCTTCCTAACCAACGCCGTGAAATGACTGTTCGCCGTGCTTTGGCAGAGCAGGGCTTGAACCAAGCGATTACCTGGTCGTTCTGCGATTCCAAGTTGGCACAGTATTTCGGCTCAAAAGGTGTTCGTTTGGAAAATCCGATTTCATCTGATTTGGACGAAATGCGCCCCAGCTTAGTTGTCAATTTATTGTCTGCTGTGGCACGTAATCAAGCAACTGGCACCAACGATGTTCAATTATTTGAAGTGGGGCCTGAATTTTATTCGGATAAAGCGGGCGAACAACGGCTTGTTGCCTGTGCAGTCAGGGCAGGGAACTACTTACCCAAATCATGGCAAGAATCTGTACGTCCTGTAGATGTATTTGATGCCAAAGCAGATGCTTTGCGTGCACTGAAGGCTGCCAACGCACCTGATAATTTGATTATCTATCGTAATGCGCCAGCTTGGTATCATCCGGGACGTTCAGGGGCTTTCCAACTGGGTAAAAATGTGGTCGCGGTGTTCGGTGAATTGCACCCACAAGTCTTAAAGGCCTTTGATATCAAGACACCTGTGGTCGCTTGTGAGGTCTATTTGGACACGATTCCGATGCCGAAAAATAAAGCAGGCAAAATGCAATCCATGGTGCAAAAGTCAGCTTATCAAGCTGTCACGCGTGACTTTGCCTTTGTGATGGATAAGTCTGTGGAAGCACAAAAGCTTTTGGCTACCATTCAAAATGTGGATAAAAATTTGATTCAAAGTGTCTCTGTCTTTGATGTCTATGAAGGGGATAAACTACCTGCAGGTAAAAAACAAATTGCCGTTCAGGTGGTCATTCAATCCATGGATAAGACTTTGACAGATAAGGATATTGAAACCCTGTCTACCCAGATTTTGAACTTTGTTGCGAAAGCAACTGGTGCAGAACTGCGTAAATAATTTGTTGGTAAAATTAAAGCCCCGATTTTTTCGGGGCTTTTTCTTTTAAAAAAAGCCGCCTTTAAAAAGCGGCTTTTATTTTTCTGAACAGAATTAAAAACCTTCTGTCAAATAACGTTTACGTCTGTTTTTACGTGTACGGCGGATGCATTCTTCCATCTTGCGTTTTCTGCGTTCGCAGGGTTTTTCGTAAAACTTGCGCATGCGGAGCTCTCTCATCAAGCCATCCTTTTGCATTTTACGTTTCAAAACGCGGATACCTGCTTCCACATTATTTTCACGGACAACGATTTTAACCACTTACTATCCCTCCTTTCGGGAATCTGAATTAAACATTGACGATATTATACCTTATCTGAAAACAAAAAGCAAGATTTTTTTATTCCCCGATTAAGCGATTCCACCATCCGCCTTTTTTAGGGGTATTAGTGGGTTCTGATTCAGGTTCTTTTTGTTCTTGTTTTACTTCTTGCTTTAAAGAGGCATCTTCTTGTTTTTTGTCCGTTGTATTTTCTTCTTTTAAAGTTTTTTGTTCGACAACTTTAAATTTTTCTTCACCGGATTTTTTACCCCGATGCCGTCCATGACGTCGATTATCGCGATTATTTTCTTTCGCTTCTTCTTTTTCGTTTTCAGCCTTGACTGGCATCTCCACAGCGGGACCTCTTTCATATTTTGGACCCGGAGCAGGAGGAACATTTACTCTGACACCATCTTCACGGATACGTTCTAATTTGAAATCACCGTTTTTAATCAAAGTATCATCAGCTTCAATTTGGACGCGTCCTTGATATTTTTTCTCAATGTCAATAATGTATTCGCGCTTGTTATTGGCAATATACAAGGCCACATTTTGTGGAAGTGATAGAATAATTGTTGATTTTTCGAAACGTCCGCAAGCTTCTTCCAACATCCGAAGAGCATGCATAGCGCTGGATTCTACAGAACGACGTACACCTTTTCCCGCACAATAAGGGCAGGTATGATAACTGGATTCAATAAAGCTGGAATGCAAGCGTTGACGTGACATTTCCATCAACCCAAAGCCAGACATTTTGCCAACTTGAATCCGTGCACGATCTCGGCGCAACGCTTCTTTTAATTTGCGTTCAACTGCCGCATTGTTTTTAGGTTCATCCATATCAATAAAGTCAATGACGATCAGCCCAGCCATGTCGCGCAAGCGCAATTGTCTGGCCAATTCTTCACAAGTTTCCAAATTGGTGCGCAAAGCGGTTTCTTCAATATCATGTTCGCGTGTGGCACGACCGGAGTTTACATCCACAGCTACCAAAGCTTCTGTTTGATCAATGACTAAGTAACCGCCAGAATG
>JAGCFA010000086.1 GCA_017650375.1 Alphaproteobacteria bacterium
CTGGCTTTGAATTCGCCAACGAAGTGGTGGGCGGATCTGTTCCAAAAGAATATATCCCTGGTGTTGAAAAGGGTTTGCGTCAAGCAATGGAAACAGGCGTTTTGGCTGGATTCCCATGCACAGACTTTAAAGCAACCCTTTAGGATGGTGCCTATCACGAAGTTGACTCTAACGTGATGTGCTTTGAAATTGCAGCGCGTGCTGCCTTCCGTGAAGGGATGGCTAAAGCAGCTCCTAAATTGTTGGAACCCATTATGAAGGTGGAAATTGTGACACCTGAAGATTACATGGGTGATATCATTGGGGATTTGAACTCACGTCGTGGTCAAGTGGGTGGTATGGATACACGTGGGAATGCCCGTGTGATTGATGCCATGGTGCCTCTGGCCAACATGTTTGGTTATGTGGGAACGCTTCGTTCCATGAGCCAAGGACGTGCTCAATACACAATGCAGTTTGATCATTATGCGGATGTGCCACAAATGATCGCAGATGAAATCAAAGCAAAAATGGCTGGTTAAGAAAGGTAGTATAAAATGGAAAAAATCAGAATTCGTTTAAGAGCTTTTGATCATGGGTTGTTGGATCAATCAACTCGTGAGATTGTCAATACAGCGAAACGCACAGGGGCCCAAGTTATTGGACCAATCCCTTTGCCAACGCGTATTGAAAAATTTACCGTGAATCGTGGTGTCAATATTGACAAGAAATCACGGGAACAGTTTGAAATCAGAACCCACAAGCGGGTGCTCGACATTATTGATCCAACACCGCAAACGGTTGATGCCCTTATGAAATTGGACCTCGCCGCCGGTGTAGATGTTGAGATTAAAGTGTAAAGGAAAAAGACAATGCGTACAGGTGTAATCGCAGAAAAAGTCGGTATGATGGGTCTTTTCCAGGATAACGGGGACCAACTGCCTGTGACTGTTTTAAGAATTGACAGCACAGTGGTTGATACACGTACCAAGGAAAAAGATGGCTATACCGCTGTCCAGATGGGGTTCAAAGCCGCCAAAGATAAACATTTGGCCAAGCCTCAAAAAGGACATTTTGCTAAATTAAAGCAAGATCCCAAGCGTGTTTTAAAGGAATTCAGAGTTTCTGAAGACTGCTTGGTGCCTGCCGGTTCTGTTATCGCTGCCAACCACTTCGTTGTGGGCCAATTGGTGGACGTGACAGGAACATCCTTAGGTAAAGGATATGCCGGTGTGATGAAAAGACATAATTTCCATGGGGACAATGCAACCCACGGTGTTTCCAGAACTCATCGTTCAGGTGGTTCAACAGGTAACCGTGAATGGCCCGGTCGTGTGGTGAAAAACCGCCCAATGCCTGGTCAATTGGGAAATGAACAAGTAACAGTCCAAAACCTGAAAGTTGTGGCTATTGATGAAGCTCGCAACTTGGTGATGGTTCAAGGTGCTGTTCCTGGTTTTGATGAAGGAATTGTTTTCATTCAGGATGCTAAAAAGCGTTCTGCTCAAAAAGTGGGCCCAGTGCCTGCTGGTTTGAAAGTGGCTGAAGTCAAAGAAGAACCAAAAGCAGAAGTCGCCCCAGAAGCAACCGAAGTGAAAACCGAAGAAGCAACTGTAAAGGAATAAGACAATGAAATACGATGTCGTTGATTTAAATAAGAAAACAGTTGATAGCATTGACCTGAATAAGGATGTCTTTGGCGTTGAAGTGGATCCAGCTATTTTAGCTCGTACAATTCAATGGCAATTAGATTGCCGCCGTCAAGGCACTCATGCTGTTAAAGATGTTGGGGATGTGCACGGCTCTGGTAAAAAGCCCTTTAAACAAAAGGGAACCGGTCATGCCCGTCAAGGTTTGAAACGTGCCCCTGGTAAATACCATGGTGGTATTGCTTTTGGACCTGTGGTACGTTCTCATGCTTATGGTTTGACAAAGAAAGTACGCGCTTTGGCTATGCGTATGGCTTTGTCTGAAAAAGTAAAAGAAAATAAATTGTTCGTCTTGAATGAAATGGCTGTGAAAAAGCCCAGCACAAAGACTTTCAAAAAAGCTTTTGAATCTAACAAATGGGATTCCATCTTGTTTGTAGGTGGCGAAAAATTGGATGAAAACTTTGCTCTGTCGGCCAGAAACATTGCTGATGTGGATGTTTTGCCCGTTCAAGGTGCCAATGTGTATGATATTATGCGTCGGGATATCTTGGTTTTGTCCAAGGATGCCGTTGCTAAATTGGAAGGACGGTTAGCCTAATGGTTAAAAAATCCGAACAAAAACAAGTGAACGCTGCTTTGTGTGATATTATCGTGCGTCCTGTCATTACGGAAAAAGCGATGAAATCCGCAGAAAACAATCAAGCCACTTTCTTGGTGTCTTTGAATGCCACCAAGCCTCAAATTAAAAAGGCTATTGAAAGTGTCTTCGGCGTTGAAGTGAAATCTGTGAATACCTTGCGTCAAGCCGGTAAAGTCAAATCTTTCCGTGGAAAACCTGGTGTTCGCTCTGATGTAAAGAAAGCCATCATTACTTTGGCCAAAGGTCAAACGATTGATGTGACAGCGGGGGTGTAATATGGCATTAAAAACATATAAACCAACAACAAAATCTTTAAGACATACCATTGGTGTTGATCGCTCTGAACTCCATAAAGGGGCTCCGGTCAAGACTTTGGTTGAAGGAAAAATTTCAACCGGTGGTCGTAATAGCCATGGACACATGACATCTCGTCGTCGTGGTAATGGGGTGAAAAAAGCCTATCGTTTAATTGACTTTAAACGTCAAAAACGCGATATAGTGGCAACAGTGGAACGTTTGGAATATGATCCAAACCGTACTGCTTTCATCGCCCTGATTAAATACGAAGACGGCACATTGTCCTATATCTTGGCACCACAACGTTTAGCCAAGGGTGATAAAGTTGTTTCAGCTGAAACAGCCGATATCAAACCCGGTAACGCTATGCCAATGAAGAACATGCCGGTTGGTACGATTATTCATAATATCGAAATGCAACCCAAAAAGGGCGGTCAATTGGCTCGTTCTGCTGGGTGCTATGCACAACTCATCGGTAAAGATGCTGGTTATGCACAAATCCGTTTAAGCTCTGGTGAACTCCGTTTAGTTCCAGCTGAAGGATTGGCAACTGTCGGCGCTGTTTCCAATGCAGATCATCAAAATGAATCCATTGGTAAAGCAGGTCGCGCCCGTTGGATGGGAAGACGCCCATCTGTCCGTGGTATTGCCATGAACCCAGTGGATCACCCACATGGTGGTCGTACGAACGGTGGACGTAACCCTGTGTCACCATGGGGTTGGAAGACCAAGGGTCTTAAGACTCGTAACAACAAGCGGACGAACCACTTGATTGTGCGTTCTCGTCATGCAGTCAAAAAAGCAGCTTAAAGGAGGCTAGATAAATGACAAGATCAATTTGGAAAGGACCGTTTGTTGATGGTGATTTACTGAAGAAAGCCGAAAAGGTGAAAGCTTCAGGTCGTCATGAATCAATCAAAACATGGTCTAGACGTTCAACAATTTTACC
>JAGCFA010000087.1 GCA_017650375.1 Alphaproteobacteria bacterium
ACTTTACCCATTTTCTTTGAGTTACAGGAACTCATCCCTTCTAAAGTCTCTTTCATCAAAGAATGTTGTTCTTTCAAGTTCTTTGAGGTTTGAGCAGTTGAACGCAATCCAGGCATTTCATTCATTAAATTATGAACAAACAACGCTTTTTTCAAAGCTTCATTTGAAGAGGAAAGATATGATTTAACTTGAATAGACTGAGCTTTAGGAGCCTCACTTGCACGCAAAATAATACCTGCTTGAACTGGCATTCCAATCAGTCCAGCTAACATCAAACTCCCAACCAATATAAATGTCTTTTGACGCATTTTTCCCCCTTTACCCTTTATGATTCGTTACCGGTATTTACCTGACAACCACTCCCAGCAAAATTGGGAGCTGTCGGAACGGTTTCAAGATCCATTTCCATTGTTTCAGCGTGTGCACGAACACGTGCAGCAACAACTCGTTTACGTAAGGCCATCAAAGAATCCAATAACAATCTGCGTGTTGCAATTGTACTGACAGCAGCGTTGTAATTTTGATATTGTCCTTCAGGTAAATTTACTATCACATCGGCCAAATCAATATAGGCTTTTTTCAAAACCAAAGCATCTGTCATTGCCTGAATAGAACGTTGTTGGGCACGATATTGAATTGCCCATTTATTTTGAGTCAACTGATCCAAACTGGCCCGTTCTTGTGCAATGGTTTTAATTCTGTATTCAGCTAATTCATCAATACAAGTATCTTGCACCTTAATATCAGAAGGATAGGCATCTGCTTCTGCTGGAATATCTGCGATGGTAGAAGTAACAGCCCTTAAATCCATACTAGCTGTTCCATAAGTCTTTAGATAAGCTCCCCCTTGCCCCCCAGTGGTTCCACCTTCCACACCATCATAAACCAACTCAGCAATCAATTCTTGGTCTTCTTCCAAGAAATATTTAACTCCTGCCTGGATGGTTCTGGAAATCGTTCCACCAATATCCCAAACGTTAAACCGAAAGAATAAGTCATGAATTGTATCCACCGAATTAATGCCTGTCTTAAAAATACCGACTGACGGACAAGTAGGCACAATAGCTTGCGCATTCTTTCCTGCGATAAGAAGTGCAAACACCAAAGCGGAAATCATCAATTTCTTTTTCATCTCATTATTCCTTTCCCTTAATTTTCGGTTCCTGTTGACGGTTTAGTCTTAGTCATCAAAACCAAAGGCTGATGTACCATAAATTGAATAGCATCGGCCTCCATCATTTCGATTTGAACAACTAAATCTACCAATTCCATATAAATCGCTTGTTCCAAGGTATAACTGTCAATCGCTAAGGCCCCCAATTCGCCATCACCGATAATACCGGCTTCAAGAATGGCGCTCAAATCATTATCCATACGATTTTTTATCTCATAGGCCAAAGAAATATGACGATTAGAGGCTTCTTTAATATATTCTTGTCGATGAGAACGTGCTTCTTGTAATTCGGCTGAAGTAGGGCTTTCACCTTTCACAAAAAAGGTATTCTTGACCGCGGTTTCCACACTTGTTCGAACAGATTTTTCATTTTTAGAAGATGACAAAGCCCGTTGCAAAGGGGCATAGCCAACTAATGCATTCTGCTTCAAGACGTTTTCTAAAACATAAGCAAAAGCCGATCCTTCAAAATCATTATCACCAGCAGCACCCAACTTTTTCTTTAATTCGTTTTCTTTTTTAGCTTCTTCACATAACGCTGTTCCACCACAAGCATTGATATTATTACCTTCTTGCGTTGCAATCAACTGGGCTTTGGATTCCCCATCACCTGTCAAAGCAATCAACCCGGCAATAAAACTTTCTATAGAACGTCCATAATCGTTTGTGACTTTAAACAAGCCTTCTATCGGACTGGGACGAACACAAGTGGGCAACACAGGCGTTGCTTCTGCCCAATTAGAAACACCCGCCATTCCCAAAGCAACCATTAACGACAATATTGTTTTTTTCATATTATTCCTCCGTTTCATCTGGACGTGGGAAGAAAGTAGCCCCTGTTTCATGTGCAGCACGCAACCCTTGTGCTTCCAAATCCCGTCCTAATAAGGCATTTGTTTCATTCATCTGGCGATGGGTATCCAACACGATTTCTGCCATTGCGCCATACATATCCATTGGTGTCTGTTTGCTATTAAAGTGATCTCTTAAGCGTTCGAAATGTTGCTTCATTGAGGTTTCTTCTTCTCCGCGCGCTGTTTTATCCAAAACTTTATCTGCTGTAGCGGAAGCCAAGGTTGTTGAAGCTAACATCCATTCATTTTGCCGTTCAATAGCACACTCCACATCTGTCATTGTGCAATCGCCTTTAATTTTACCATTGGGAGTTTCAAACAAATATTCTTCAACTTCGGTACGTACCTCTTTAAACAAACGATCCCATTTCGTTTCCTTGACAGAAATGACTGCTTGAATATTTTCTGTCGTATATATAGTGGCCACAGAATCATCCAAAGCCAAACTGACCCAGCAAACGCTGTCGTCATATCCTTTTAAAGCATCTTCTAATTTTTTAATAGCATCAGCTGCGTTGATCGTCCGTTCATCATGTGATTTCGTGGCAGCCCAATCCAAAGCTGTTGCAACAGCCATCAACGGGTCAATCCATATAGACCAATAAGCAGGAATATCATCAGGGCATGTACAAAGTGTCATACTACAGCATGCAAATAAATCATGCCCACCGGGATTAAAAATGGCGATCCCATCCCCCATATTTGCCCCGGTCATACTGGGAATAAGCCATCCAGCCTGAACGGATGAAAAGGTCATCCCCACCAAAAGCCCTGTCGTCAGTAATAATTTTGATTTCATCATAACCTCCTTAATTTGTTGCCTTTGTTTGAGTCAAAGCCCGTGAAGCTTCAATCACCAAACCGGACCCTTGCAACATAATTCCCTGATTCAACCGTTGAGCCAATTCCAAATTCATCATAGAAACAATTTTCATGGCATTATATGTATTCTTTCCTGTTCCTGGCAAACCAGACAAGTCTTGAACATTGGCTGTTTTACCGGTTGTTGTTGAAAAAGCAGAAGTAACAGCCGCACGTGACGGAGATGTATCTGCCGTTTGACTCATAGCTCCTCCATCATTCACAATCGCCTGACGAACAACCTTCAATCCCAACTCAGCATGGGCAATTCCTGCTGTTGCATACCATTGTTGATTTTTTATTTGTGTTTGCGAAATGACCCCTCTTTGTGTTGTTGTCAATTTGCTGTTTAAACAAATGGAATACCCGCATGAGGAAGTGTTTTTTTCAGAACTTGTGGCCTCTTGAAAATATTCTAACCCACCTAAAATCAAAGACCGTGCACCCACAATAGAAGACAAATCAGGCGCCACATTAATAGCTTCAATTCCCACATTTTGCAAAGCAGCCACTTGGAAATTCAAAGGCAGTTCCAAACCATTTTCTGGAACGAATTCCATTTGATCATATCCGTTATTCACAGCTGCATTTTCATATGTATCTATGGGGTCTGGGTGACTCTCATCCATCCCTGTCCACACATCTTTAATATGCTTCATGGTATCCAGCACCTGGTATTCAGCAACCAATTGCAAAGGATCCGTATTAATCGCCTTCATATAAACAACATTTCCACCATTCCAAAAGGTCATAAGAGTTGTGTAGAGTAACCCGACAGCCCCTAAAATAGTCCCCGTCCATCCTGTTCCAGCCATTACAGGTGTCGCCTTTAACATCAAGGCAACCGCTGCACAAGAAAGTAATTTTTTCTTCAATTTCATCCTGCATCCTTTCAGTTATCTTTTGCCGCCGTTGCGATCACTTCTTCCAAATCGCCTAAGTTAACAGCCCCTTTTAAACCCAATTCAATCGCCGACAAAGCTGCTCCACGAGTAATTTCAAACAACACAAAACGATCTGAATCATTCATGGCAGAAAGTCCTCCTAATGTGCCTGTAGCGTTATTGGCAGCTTGAGCGAAATCACTCACACGATCATAGAAAGCCTTGGAAATGGCATTAGAACCTTCTCCAATTTGAGTAGCTGCTGCTGCCCATTCACCTAATAACAAGTTCCGACGTCTTTTGACTTCCAAGCGTTCTCGTGTTGTCAAGCTTGAGCCGGATCCTGTTGAACCGGATTTCCCGATTGCTGCCTGAGAAGCTGAACCACGCAAACCAGAGGCTTGTGTTGCTTTCTCATCTTTCAAATCCACACTGAGTAATCCCAAATCAATTTTGTTGTTTTTCAACAAAGACCTCATCACAGTAACTGCACTGGCTACTGTTGTTGCACTCATCGGATTTTCCTCCACTTTGACCAACTTAGATTCAAATTGAGCCCCTTGAGATTCTTGGAACTCCTGTGCTTTGACTTTCACTTCTTTAGTTGCATCATCTGTTTTGACGGCTTCCAAAGCTTCCAAAATTCCCAAAGCATATTCTGGCACGTTGAAGACTAAAGTTTTTTCGGCATAAATCTGAGACAACTCACCGGCTGCTGCCTTATCCCCAAGTTCCTTTGAAGCCTGTTCTCTGGCCGCTTCAGCCATTTTAACAGCTTCGCTGTGAGGTATTCCCTTATCTAAAGCAGCTTTCAAAGCTTCACCATACACTTGATCAGATAAATTTTGAATTTCTATGGTTGCTTGTCGCACAGCTGCTTCTGCCGCTTCTGTGGCAAAACTTTCACTAACACCCTTCTGTATAGCTTCCTGATAGGCGCTATTATAAATTGCCTGGCTCAGTTCTTCTGTGATATGGCCGTTATAAACGCTGGAAGCTGCGTTTGCTGCTGTGTTAGCCAATTTTGATTGCACGGCCGCTACACCGGCTTCATAGCCCGTGTCACCCCGATATAAATTCTTCAAGGTTCCTAAAATACCTGTTTCCACCACCGGTGATCTGAAGACATCCGGTGCCGTTTCCCCTAAACTTTTAATCGTGTTTTGAACCACCGCATCTGTCAGAGATACAGTCGCTGCATCTGCTGCATAACCCGCCAATTTAGCACCGGCTTCGCTTGCCCCCATATAAATGGCCTTAGCCGCCAAACCTGCAGCCGATTGAGCCGCTAAACTTTGTGCTGCATTTGATCCAACATTTTGAAGTTGCACATTGGTCCCTTTTATGGTGACTACTTTCCCATCCATACTGATATCACCAACCGTTTCTCCTGTTTTGGGATCCACAACGGTATTGCCAATTCCTTTTTGGAAAGTCCCCCCCGCTGTTTCAATGGTTGCGCCATCACTGTTAACAACATTATAATTGGTGGTATTAATGTTAATATTAGTTGTATTACCCATATCTAAATCATATTTAGAAGCGATATTTGTATCAACTCCATAAACACCCTTTCCCACATTATCTTGAACAAATTGATCAGCAAAAGCTGTCGTATTACCCCCTGTTGCAGCAACGCTTCCCGCAGCTGCCTCACTTCCAGGATAAACCGCGTTGTTCGGAATCAAAGCAGAACGAACTTCCGCAATTGGCATATCTTCAATCAAAGAAGAACCATTATTGAAAACAACCTTTGTTGTGCCATCCCCTAAATCTTGCAAGCTGATAATACCTGCACCTTCCATCCCTGCATGTAAGGCACCCTCTTCCGAAGTATACCTCACTATATTAGCAGTATTTGAAGCAGCACCAGAAGTTGATGCGGCTGTGGAAGCCGCACTTGATGCCGCACTAGTAGGTGCTGTGGAAGCCGCTTGTATTTGAGCACCAACCACCATATCCGCTGCTTTTTCAACATTACCCGCTGCGGCTTGAGAATAAGCACTTTCAACAACCATATCCGAAACACCCGCAAGTGGATCAGCAGATCTCTCTGATGTCATATGGAGCATATATCCTGCAGACGCCAAGTCAGCACTTGTTGTTGCAGCCACACCACCTGGGGCAGGACTATATGATCGCACTGCATCTTGCGTAAAAGTTTTTCCAGTAAAAAGCGCCGTATCTCCTCCCTTAAATCGTACAGTAAGCACATTGCCTGCAGATGCAACAACAGTTGCGTCTTCCATTGTTTTAGTTGCTGGATTATATGCCGATACAGTTGCTGTATTAGTAGCAGCCAACACCTCAGACACCAGCAAACAACCCGTCCCAGCCAACACTGTACTGAGCAAACAAACTTTTAAGAAATTCTTCATTGAATCCTCCTTTATAAAAACCCTTTTGGATTTAGGTTATCAGTAAAAAAAGGATATGTCAAGCAAAAAAATTAATTTTTGTATGTTTTTTTAAAGGGGGGGCAAAAATACCCCCTGAAAAACAAAAAAATGAATAATTATAAAAAGAATTCTTTTAAATATTTTGGCAAATCTGCCACAGCAATACGTTCCTGTGCCATGGTGTCGCGATTACGCAAAGTGACAGTCGCAGGGCTTTGTTCAATGGATTCAAAATCCACTGTAATACAAAGCGGTGTGCCGATTTCATCATGACGACGATAGGCCTTTCCGATATTCCCGGAATCTTCCAACATCACACGACCAATACCCGTTTTGAGTAAATCGGCTTTAATTTGATGTGCCAAAGAAACAATTTGTTCATTGTTACGTTTCAAAGGAATCACAGCGACTTTCACAGGCGCCAAATGTTTTTTGAGCTTTAACACCGTGCGTGTTTCACCGTTCGGCAATTTTTCTTCATTATAAGCCTCAGTCATCACCGCCAAGAAGGCACGATCCACACCAGCCGATGGTTCCACCACAAAAGGCACCACCCACTTTTTAGCTTCTTCATCAAAGACAGCCAATTTGGCAGTGGAATCTGTGTTCTTATGTACCTTGGTTGTAAGGGCTAATTCATCTTGATAACGGGTATGGTTGCCAAGGTCATAGTCTTGACGATCGGCAACGCCCTCTAATTCTTCTGTCCCAATGGGGAATTCGTATTCCAGATCATAGGTCTTTTTGGAATAGTGGGCCAGTTCATCCGCTGGTACATCTTTCACGTGAATTTTATTGGGGTCTAACCCTTGATCAACCCACCATTTTATGCGAGCATCACGCCATTTATCCAACCATTCTAAATCAGTTCCGGGTTTTACAAAAAATTCCAGTTCCATTTGTTCAAATTCGCGCAGACGGAAAATAAAATTGCGCACTGTAATTTCATTGCGGAAAGACTTCCCGATTTGGGCGATTCCAAAGGGGACTTTACGCGCAGTAGAATCTACCACATTTTTAAATTGTGTAAAAATGGCTTGTGCGGTTTCCGGACGCAAATAAGCAAGTGACGACCCATCATCCACAGGACCTACATGTGTTTTAAACATCAAGTTAAAGGGGCGCGGTTCGGTAAGCTCTGTTGAACCACATTCAGGGCATTTACCATCTTTCACATGATCCGCACGAAAACGGGCTTTACAGCGTTTACAATCTTGCATGGGATCTGAAAAGGTATCTTCATGACCAGAATAATGCAACACTTTGCGTAGCGTCAATAAACTGGCATCCAAGCCTTCCACATCATCGCGTTCATACACCATGGCACGCCACCAAGCGGCTTTGATGTTGTTTTTCAATTCTACACCCAATGGACCGTAATCATAAACGCCCTGTAACCCCCCGTAAATATCTGCACTTTGAAAAACAAAGCCACGACGCTTACACAAACTCACTAATTGTTCCATTGTTGTTGCAGGCATAAAAACTCCTTTGTTAAAATTATAGGGGCATTATAATCTAATGCCCCCGAAAAGTCAAGCCTTTTCAATAAAATTTAAACCATATTTTCCAGACGTTTAATTCGCTCAGAAACAGGAGGATGTGTATCTAATAAACCGCCAACTTTCTTTAATGGATTGCAAATACATGCGCACGCCATCTGTGTAGAAGAATCCAACGATTCCACCCGTGGATCAACAGCAATTTTTTTCAAAGCGGTCGCCAATGCTTGCGGATGACGCGTCAAATAAGCCCCCGTCGCATCAGCTTGAAATTCCTGTGACCGCGATAAAGCCATGTGAATAAACGGAGCAACTAAATATCGAAACAAAAGTAAAGCTAACCCGACAAAAATAAACACCGCCGCGCCACCTCCTTTTTTGCTGCTACGCCCCCGTCCTGAAGAACGAACCAAAATCTCACCCAGCATCCCGATTACACCGATACCGGTAATCACAAACATATTTAAACGGATGTCTCTATTCACAACATGTCCCATTTCATGCGAAATAACAGCCTCTAATTCAATGGGATTTAATTTTTTCACAATACCAGTTGTCAATGCAATTGAAGCAGTTTTAGGAGAATATCCCGTTGCAAAAGCATTCAGAGATTCGTCCGGAATCAAATATACTTTTGGGGTTGGAATTCCTGCTTTTAAGGCTAAATTTTCTACCATCCGATAAACTTGCAGATGCGCTTTATCATCCGGACAAATCTTAGCCCCAGCAAATCCTAGCATCATCTTATCTCCAAAGGCAAAGGAAACCAAAGTCAAAATAAAACAAACACCTAATAAAATCGGAACAACTTTCACAAAAATTTCATTAGAATCTTGAATTGCTTGATCAAACGGTGTCTCTCCAATCAGAGCCAACAAAAAAAAGAAGATATAGATAAAGGCCACCAATAACACCGGAAACAGAAGAATAAGTCCCGCTATTTTCCGATTGTTTTGCGCTATATGGCCATAAACATCTGTCGGTTTCATCAGTCAAACTTTACTTTTGGAGCTTTTCGAGCTGCTCTGGCTTCTTCTATATCCATTTCAAAAAAAGTCCCCTTTTGAAACCCAAACAGATTGGCAAAAATGTTACTGGGAAACATTTCAATTTTGGTGTTCAAAGTCAATACCACTGTATTATAAAATTGACGAGTTGCTTGAATTTTATCTTCAGTATCAGTCAGTTCCCGTTGCAATTCCAAAAAGTTTGTATTGGCTTTCAAATCCGGATAGCTTTCCGACAGAGCAAACAATGATTTGAGCGTGCCAGACAAAGCTTCTTCGGCTTTTCCTTTTTGAGCTGTCCCCGTCGCTTTCATGGCTGAATTTCTGGCTTCAATCACAGCTTGTAATGTTTTCTTTTCATACTTTGCATAAGCCTTAACCGTTTCCAACAAGTTCGGAATTAAATCATATCGACGCTTCAATTGGGTATCAATGGTACTCCACGCTTCCTTCACGCGTTGACGCGCCACCACCAAACCATTATAAACAGAAATAATATACAAGACCAAAACGGCCAAAATAACAAGTGTCCAAATCATTTTTTCTCCTTTTGTTGATAAACAATGCGTCCAAGTTAGCATAACTTTTTATCAAAAGCAAGCGCCTTTTAAATTTTTCTTGTTTTTTTAAACAAAGTTTGCTACATTACTCCCATCAACAACAAAACAAACAAAAAAGAAAGGAACTTAAAATGCTCGTCTCTCTCAGACAATTATTAGATGATGCTGCGGAACATTCTTACGGTATTCCCGCATTTAATGTGAATAATATGGAACAAGTGTTGGCTATTTTGGCTGCTGCGAATAAGGTGAATGCGCCAGTCATTATTCAAGCCAGTAAAGGTGCCCGTCAATACGCGAATGATGCCGTCTTGAAGCACTTGATGATGGCTGGATGCGAAATGTATCCGAACCTGCCTATCTGCGTACACCAAGACCACGGTTCCTCTCCAGAAGTTTGCTTTTCCGCCATGGCGGCTGGTTTTACCTCGGTCATGATGGATGGGTCTTTAGATAAAGAAGGCAAACCTGCTACCTATGAATACAACGCCACAACCACCAAAGAAGTGGTGGATACAGCTCACCCTGCCGGTGTTTCTGTGGAAGGGGAATTGGGCTGTATCGGTTCCTTAGAAACGGGTAAAGGTGAAAAAGAAGATGGTCATGGATTTGATGGTGCTGTGGATAAATCCAAGCTCTTGACCGATCCAGATCAAGCTGTTGATTTTGTGCGTCAAACAAAAGTGGATGCTTTGGCGGTGGCTATTGGAACTTCCCATGGGGCTTATAAATTTACCCGCAAACCCGATGGCGCGATTTTGTCCATTGATACCGTGAAGAAAATTCACGAAAAGTTGCCCTAGACCCACTTGGTGATGCATGGATCTTCCTCTGTTCCACAAGATTTGCATGACATTATCAATGCGCATGGTGGTCAGATGCCACAAACTTATGGTGTGCCTGTAGAAGAAATTCAAGAAGCCATCAAACATGGTGTGCGCAA
>JAGCFA010000088.1 GCA_017650375.1 Alphaproteobacteria bacterium
CCGAACTCGCCGGCTGAGGTTGTATTATATTTGTTAAATTCCACTAAGGAAGGTGTTTTTTCGAAGCCGATTTGTCCTGCGATAACGGTGGCACGTTTTTGAGCTTCTTCGATTAAGGTGTTGGCGTGGTGTTTGTTCATGGCTGTCCTGAATCCTACCACAGCCGTAATGCTGATAATCCCCATAATGGCTAATGTTCCCAGCACCTCAACTAAACTACGACCAGATTCAAAATAACCCGTTGAAAAATAAAGATTATTTACGCTTGGGGGGGGGGGGTATTGCCAGACCTTTCAGACGTTTCATTTAATCTCCTTTAGCGTTGTAAAATAATATTTTCACTCTATCATACCTTAAATATCCATGTCAAGAAAAAAATAAATCTTCACATTCTTGACTTTTGGGAAAGGCTTTGCTAAAAAAGGATAAAAGGAGTTTATATGCACTATTCGACAATTACAATTTCTGGACAATTAGGCAGTGGAAAATCCACTGTGGCAAAGATGTTGGCAGAAAAATTGAATTGGGATTATTATTCTACGGGAATGGCTCAGCGAGAGATTGCTCAAAAAAGGGGAATTTCCACGGTGGAGTTAAATCAGCAGGCTATTTCAAATCCTCAAATTGATGAGGAAATTGATGGCGTTTTTAAAAATCCACCTTGGGGGAATAAGTCTTGTGTTGTGGACAGTCGATTAGCTTTTCATTTTTTACCCAACTCCTTTAAGGTTTGTTTGTTGGTGGATATAGAAACTGCGGCGAAACGTGTCCTTTCATCCAAAGGACGGGTCAGTGAACATTATTCCACTGAAAAAGAGGCTCTGGATTATCTAAAAAAACGTCGTACCCTTGAGTTAGCCCATTTTGCCAAGAACTATCAAGTTGATATTGAAAATCTCAGCCAATTTAACTTAGTTATAAATACAACAAATCTGACGCCAACAGAAGTTTGCCAAAAAATTTTGGAAAAATTATGATTTTTCTCGTCCTTTAGAGCGTGCTTGAACCATCAAATGCATCAGATGTTGTAAATGCAGATGTTGAGATAACGTTAAAGCTTTTCCTTGTTCTACGGACAAAAGTCGATTTCCCTGAAGGCTTTCTTTTGTTTTTGGATCCATATCGTATAGCAGAAAACGAAAATTTTTAAGCAAATTTTGATTGTGAGGAATTTTATTGAGAGCATTTAATAATGCGCTGGCGCGTTCAGGATTTTCTAAAATAGCCAACAACATCCCTTTTTCGGAATTGTCCAACACTTGAAACAAATTGGAAAGTAATGTTTTTGTAGCAGGGGATATCGGAGCATCATCTGTCCCTATAATATCCAATAGATTTAAAAATTCTTGAACTTCTGAGGATTGTTCCCGTTTCTTTTTTTCATAGGCAAGGCGCGTTATTTCTGCTAAAAAATTGATGGGAGTTATGGGACGATTATGGGGCCACTTAATTTGAATACCTGCTTGTGTTAGAATGGTTACTACCTTTTGTTGATCCCCCTGTCTTAATCCCAGAAAAGCTTTTTTTAGCTCGGCAGTGTGTAATGAAGTTGTTTCCAATAACTCTAGTCCAGTTTCTTCAATATTGATGCTTTTATTTTTGCATAAGGGGCACTGAATGACCTTTTTAGCTGGGGTCATTCCTAAGTAGTTTTCATACTTGGAACAATAAAAAGGCAATGAATTCGGCAGATATGACCGAATTTCTAAAAATGGGCAATTAATAGGACATTCATTCGTTTTTCTTTCCATATTTTCAAAATGCCAAAATTTGTAAAAAAAAGCAAGTCTTAAAATATTTTTTTATTTTGCCAAAAATAATGTTGCTTTTTTTAAAAAAAGTCTTTACACTGGTAAAAAGACTATGAATGTCTTTGATAAGGAGAAAGAAATGAAAAGATATTTACTTGCTATTCTGGGGGCTTCTTTGTTGGGGGCTTGTGTGCCACATGAAACAGATGTATATGCTGCGCAAGAAAAACGTAATGATCGTTTGTCGCGTAAACGTGCTGAAGTTGGGTGTACATTTGTTCGCGATCACGATGCCTATCGTCAGTGTGTTTTAAACACCTATCAGATGCAACATCCATCAACCTATGAAACACATGAACTGTCCAATGGTCAACCTGTGGCAGTAGTGGGTAATGCTCCTGCACCATGTCAGGGACCAGCATGTCGGACAATGCGTGTTGCCCCGTTGCCATCTGTCGGGCCACAGATTGCGCCTTATTCCACAATGGAAACAACGACAGTTGAGACAAATTGTACCAAAAATTATCAGCGGCAGGAAGCCTCATTGGTAACGACTGAGGTTTTACCTCCTCCGGCTCCGGTTCAAATTATTACCCAAGCGGAAACAGTTGTTCCTGTACAACCAGTAGTAGCTCCTGTGCCGGCTGTTGAACCTGATCCAGATCCGACTTGGTGGGAAACATACCAGGCCGAAAAGAAGCCAGAACCAGCACCTCAAAAGCCGGTATGTCCTTGTCCGGATCCAAATGATCCATGCCCACAATGTTTTGATAAATAGGAGGTAAAGATGGATAAAAAGTGGTAAAAAGGTGATTGATTTAATCTCAAACATATATGAAAGGAGAAATGTGAGATGAAAAAATTATTAACTTCAATTTGTGCTGTTTTATTGGTAAGTGCTTGCTCTTCCAAACAAGGTTTTGAAACTTATGGTGATGAAACCACCGGTGGATGGAAAGAAGGAGTGAAAATTGATGAGTTGGAAACAACAGCTACAACAAAGGCTTTCCGCGGTGAAACCAATGACGTGGTTTATTTTGCTTTGAACAGCTCCTCTTTGAATGCGGCTGCCAAGAAGGATTTAAAAGCACAGGCCGAATGGCTTAAAAAACATCCGAAGGCTTTGATTGTTGTGGAAGGTCGTTGTGATGAACGCGGTACCCGTGAATACAACTTAGCTTTAGGTGATCGTCGTGCCAATATGGCGCGCAGCTATCTGGTTGCAAATGGCGTTGCCACCAATCGTATTAAGACCATTTCTTATGGAAAAGAAAAACCAGTAGATGATGGTCATAACGAAGAAGCTTGGGCGAAAAATCGTTCAGCAACTACAGTTTCCTACTAAAAAAGGCTTGACTCTTTTATTCCTTCCTGATATGCTTTCAGGGAGGGATTTTTTATAAGGAGATAAATATGAAACATCTTTTTTTAATGCTTGGTGTTTGTTTGATTCCTTTTGGTGTATTGGCTGATGCTAAAACCGAAATTTTAATGGATAAAGTGGATAGAATGGAAGCTGAACTTTCCTTTATTCAGCGGAAATTATATCAGACACCATCATCGGTAGAATCAGAAACGTCGACAGCTTCTGTAATGAACAATGTGCCGGCCAATATTGATGAACTTTATACCCAATTGGATGCACAAAATCAGCTGATTCAAACTTTGACTGAAAAAACAGAGCGGCTGGAATTTGATATGACAGCCTTAAAAAATAAACTGGATAAAATGAATCAGGATATAGATTTTCGTTTGACGGAGCTTTCTGCTCAAAAAGAAGCTTCTTCGGGATCTTCTACCTCAAAAGTAACATCAGAAAAAGACAAAGAAGCGTATGAAGCTGCGTATGCCCTTTTGAAAGCAGGTGATTATGAAGGAGCTGAACAGGCTTTCTTAAAATTTATGGCAGATTATCCTGAATCAAAATGGTTGGGGAATGCCAACTATTGGTTGGGAGAAAGTTATTATGCCAGAGGACAATATGCAGAAGCAGTAGGTTTGTTTGCGGATGGTTTTACAAAATATAAAGAAAATTCCAAAGCGCCTGATAATATGTTGAAGTTAGGTTTGACAATGAAACAATTAGGGAAAAAGACGGAAGCTTGTTCTGCTTTTAATGGCTTGGAAAATGAGTTTCCGAATGCAACAACGACTTTAAAAACACGTGCAAAGACTGAAGCAAAGGCGCTTAAATGTCCTTCTTAGAAAAAGGGTTTGATTTAAAATTAGCAGAACTTTTTCCTGAAAATCCGGAAAAGGTTTCTGTCGCCGTTTCTGGGGGCGCAGACAGTTTATGTTTAACCCATCTTTTAAAAAAATGGGCTGATCAAAATGGGGTTCAATTATATGCTTTTACTGTAGATCATGGATTGCGTTCGGAATCTGCTCGTGAAGCAAAAAGTGTTCACCAACAATTAAAAAAATTTGGTATTTGGCATCAAATTCTTGTTTGGCGTGGGAAAAAACCAAAAACACATGTGGAAGAATCTGCCCGCTTGGCGCGATATGACTTATTGCAGCAAGCGTGTCAAAAGAAGAAGATTGATTTTTTATTCTTAGCTCATCATGAAGAAGATCAAACAGAAACTTTCTGGGCACGCCTTTCTCATAAAAGCGGTTTGGACGGTCTTTGTGCGATGCAAGAAAAATCACATTTAGGTAGGCTCACATTACTTCGCCCCCTTCTTTCTTTTTCAAAAAAAGAAATTTTGGATTATTTGAAAAAAAATGAAATTTCTTGGGTTGAAGATCCAATGAATTATAATCCGGTTTATGAACGTGTTTTGTGGCGTAACCGTCAAAAAGATTTATCCCAAATGGGCTTAACGCCAAAAATAATCGGAACTCTGACGAAACGTTTGGTACGCGTTAAACAGACCATTGATTTTTATACAGAATCCTTTATCAAAAATTCTGTATTGTTAAGCCCCGTGGGGTATGCTTTCATTGGAAAAATGGCTTGGGAAATGGCGCCAAGGGAAATCCGCCTGCGTGCTTTGTTACATTTACTTCCCTTAATCAGTGGACAGGATAAAATTGTATCTTTGGAATCCGTTGAAAAATTACTAGAAAGTCAAAGAACATCGGCGACACTTGCAGGATGCCAAATTCTGTTTCATAAGAAGGGTATTTTTATTGCACGGGAAATGCGCAGGGTTACTCCCCCAAAAAAATTAAAGGCTGGGGAATGTGTTAGATGGGATAGATTTTACGTTGCTAGCCCTGTTTCGTTGAGTTTATCACATCAACCCCCAAAAAAACGGAATAAAGATCTGCCTTATTTGGTTCAAAAAACGTTTCCTTATACAAACTATTCAAAAGTGCATTATTCGATTGATTTAGATTGCTTTTGTGGTCTTTATTTTCCGGAAGTTGCAGTTCTGACGCAAAAAGAGCTTGAAAAAAAAGTGCGTTTGGACTATAAGAAGGGGGGAAAAACCTTATTTATTCACTTTAACCCAAGGATTCAAAAATGAAAATGTCTTCTGTAAAAAAAAGTCTGGGCACTTGGATTATTATTTTTTTCACCATGTTTATATTGGCTAATTTGGTCTATACACCTGAGATGAAAAAAACAACAGAAAAATTAACGTATTCTGAATTTGCGGAACGCGTTGTTAAGGGAGAGATTTCTTCTGTTGAAATTCAGGGGCAAAATGTATTTGGAGAAATGACAGATCATAAAAAATTTGAAACTTATGTTCCAAATGAAGCTGGTTTGGTATCAATGCTTTCCGAACATAAGGTGAAGATTAGTGCATCTCCTGTTCCAGATCCTGGTGATTCATGGAGTGGCGTTTTAATTGCTTGGCTTCCGATGATATTCTTTTTGGGGATGTGGTTTATTATGATGCGCCAAATGGCGGCCAGCAACGGGAAAGCTCTCAGTTTTGGAAAATCCCGCGCACGTCTATTGAACGGCAAAGAAAAAGTAACTTTCAAGGATGTGGCTGGCATTGAAGAAGCCAAAGCCGAATTACAAGAAATCGTGGAATTTTTAAAGGCACCTGCCAAATTTCAACGGCTGGGTGGTAAAATCCCTAAAGGCGTGTTGTTAGTGGGGCCTCCAGGAACGGGAAAAACCCTTTTGGCACGTGCGATTGCCGGCGAAGCAGATGTACCCTTTTACTCTATTTCAGGTTCTGATTTTGTGGAAATGTTTGTGGGTGTTGGGGCATCTCGTGTCCGCGATATGTTTGAACAGGCCAAAAAGACAGCTCCGTGTATCGTTTTTATGGATGAAATCGACGCAGTGGGACGTCATCGTGGGGCAGGTCTTGGTGGTGGCAATGATGAACGCGAACAAACCCTTAACCAACTGCTTGTAGAAATGGATGGTTTTGAAGTGAATTCTGGTATTATTTTAATCGCAGCAACCAACCGTCCGGATGTATTAGATCCAGCTTTATTGCGTCCAGGCCGTTTTGATCGGCAAGTGGTTGTGAACAACCCTGACATCAAAGGACGTGAGGCCATTTTAAAGGTGCATGTCAGAAAAGTGCCTTTGGCTAAAGATGTGAAATTGGATGTTTTGGCGCGTGGGACACCTGGTTTTTCCGGTGCTGATTTAGCGAACTTGGTGAATGAAGCCGCCTTGTTGGCTGCTGCCCGTAACAAGACAATGGTCGCGATGACTGAATTTGAAGATGCCAAAGATAAAGTCATGATGGGGTCCGAACGGCGTAGTTTGATCATGGATGAAAAAGAAAAGAAAATGACAGCTTATCATGAGGCGGGGCACGCCATTGTCTCTCTGCATCTTCCTGAATCCGATCCGCTTCATAAGGTGACAATTATTCCGCGCGGTCGGGCCTTGGGTGTTACCATGCAATTGCCGGAAAAAGATAAGTACTCACAAAGTAAAACTTATTTGCTTTCACGCCTTTCTATTTTATTTGCTGGGCGTGTGGCAGAAGAAATGATTTTGGGCAAAGAAAAGGTTTCTACGGGGGCCAGTAATGATATTCAGGTGGCCACCACGATTGCCCGTAAAATGGTATCTGAATGGGGGATGAGTCCTCTGGGGCCAATCGCTTTTACAGAACCTGAATCAGATGTGTTTTTGGGTTACAGCATTGCTAAGCGTAAAAATATGGCGGACAAGACCGCTTTGCAAGTGGACACTGAAATTTCAAAACTGATAAATAACGCCTATAAGCGGACACAAAATTTATTGCGCACCTATCGCAAGGAATTGGATACGTTGGCAAAGGGGCTCATTGAATATGAAACCCTGTCAGGTGAAGAAGTAAAACAACTTTTGTCCGGTAAGAAAATAGGTAAAACGGAAAAGGTTAAAAAACCTGTTTCTGTTCAAACTAGTGTACCGGAAGTTGCTTAATTTATTTTAAGGGGGGATTACATGGTGTTAATAAAGGTGAAGGAAGAAGGGCGGACGATACTGGAAGTTGTTGCGGTATTGGTGATTATGCTGATATTGACATTGGGGGGGCTTTACCTTTATGAACGGATTGTTGCGAAGATGGGGGCTAAGGACTTGGCAGAAGAGGTGGCGACCTTGGCCACGAAGAACCGTTTAGAACTGACACATTCGGAACGAGTGAGTGAGAAATCGACGAAGAGGGAGGGGCGGGGTAAATTGAGCTCATCGCCAGAA
>JAGCFA010000089.1 GCA_017650375.1 Alphaproteobacteria bacterium
GGGTGAATGTGAAGCCCCTGCTGATTATTGTGATGACAATACTGATTGCAACACCGAAAATGACTGTATGATTTGTGATACCTCCTCTCATTCTTGTAAAGACGGATGTAAGAGAGTGGAATATCTGGAAAGCACAGGAACGCAATATATCAATACTGGTATTTCAACAGCTGAAGGAATTTGCACAGAAGCAAAGTTTAAGTTAAACCAAATCACATCTACTAGCCAAGTTATCTTCGGTAAGGCTGGGGAAACAACAGGAACAACCACACGCTATTGGTTTGGGGCTCAAGGTTCTACTCAAAAATGGTATTATGCAATAAATGACTATTCAGCTACTTCTGTTAATGCCGATTCAGATATACATACGGTTTTATTAGATACAGTGAATAATGTTTGTGTATTAGATGGCTCTACTGTTGCTACATTTGATAATCTTAATCCAAATAACCTAACGATATATTTGTTTGGTGCGAATCATATAAATGCAATCAACAACCCGATGTCTGGTCGGATTTACTACACAAAGATATGGAACAACGGTACTCTTGTCCGAGATTTTATTCCTGTCCTAGATTGGGATATGCGACCTTCTATGTATGACAAAGTATCTGGGAAGCTGTTCTATAATCAAGGAACCGGGGCTTTCAAAACCAACTTGGATTGAGTTACTTCATCATCAGGTTCATCAAGCGACGATTAAAAGCCGCCGGATCAGGCAGTTGTTCGCCTTCAGCCAAAAGCGCTTGATCATACAAAAGATGAATTGTATCGTCTGCTGTTTCTCCCGTCATATCAGCCAATTTATGGATCAGCGGATGGCGGGGATTGACCTCTAAAATACGACTGCTTTCAAAAGCTGTCTTTTGACCATGTGCCCGCATCAAGCGTTCCAAATGCAGACTCATTTGACCTGCCCCAGTTGTCAAGGCTACCGCTGAATCAGTAAGGCGATCTGTCAGTTTTACTTCCTTTACAACATCCCCTAAAACGGATTTCATACGCCCCAATAAAGTATCTGCTTTATCCTTTGCCAGAGTTTCCCCTTTTGTTTCAGCGGGTTTGATTTTTTCCAGCTCACTACCTGCTTGTTGCACAGGAATAAATTTATGCCCTTCAAATTCTGGATAAGTATTCGTCCAAAATTCATCAATCGGGTCGGTAAGCAAAAGGACTTCTATCCCACGCGCAGTTAACCCCTCTAATTGTGGGCTGGAACGTAAAGCTTCCAGATTGGATCCCGTCAAATAATAGATGTTCTTTTGTTCCTTTTTCATGCGGGAGATGTAGTCTTTTAATGTGATGAGTTCTGCGCCATTTGTGGAATAAAAGCGACAAAGTGCTGCCACTTCATCACGATTTGCAGACGGTTCATAAAGCCCTTCTTTCAATACAATGCCAAAACTTTTCCAAAAGGTATTGTATTCTTCGGGTTTTTCCGCCCGTTTTTTTAAAGCATTCAAAATTTTGGTTGTGAGTCCTTGGCGAATCTTGGTAAGGACTGGTGTTTGTTGCAACATTTCGCGGCTGACGTTCAAGGGCAGATCTTTGGTATCAATCACGCCCGCCACAAAACGGAGCCAATAAGGGAGCAATTCCATTTCATCTGAAATGAACACTTTATTGACATAAAGGCTTAAATTTCCCTTTTTATCCGGCTGAAACAGGTTCATCGGCGGTTCAGTGGGAATGAACAACAAGGCTGTGTAATCAATCACACCTTCCACATGGAAATGGAGGGTTTCCCATGGGGTATCAAAGGCATGGGATATTGTTTGATAAAAATCCTTATATTGCGTGGGGGTGATTTCAGATTTTGGGCGCATCCAAAGAGCTGTTCCAGAATTGATGGCTTCCTCCTTATCCCCATCCTTCAAGAAAATGGGCAAGTTCACAAAGTCGCTGTATTGTTTCACCAAGTGGCGCAGGCGGAATCCATCCAAAAATTCCTGATCTTCTTTTTTAAGGTGCAAAATAACCGAAGTACCAAGGGGAGCATCTTTGTCTTCAGAAATTGTAAATTCACCAGCACCAGTGGATTCCCAAAGCCAACCCGTATCCTCGCCCGCTTTGTGCGTGCGCACGCTTACCTTATCAGCCACCATAAAACTGGCATAAAAACCCACGCCGAATTGACCAATGATGGCCATGTCCTTTTGCTTATCACCAGAGAGGGATTTCAAAAATTCGGCCGAACCAGAACGAGCAATCGTTCCCAGATGATCAATTAAATCTTGTTTGTTCATACCGATCCCGTTATCGGTAATAGTAAGGGTTCCCGCTTTTTTATCAGGGGTAATGGTGAGACGATAATTTCCACCCTTTAATTCAGGGTGCATCAATGTTGCATAGCGCAACTTATCACAAGCATCTGAGCCATTAGAAATCAGTTCCCGCAAAAAAATCTCTTTGTTCGAATAAAGCGAATGAATTACAATATCCAATACTTTGGCAACTTCTGCCTTAAAAGCAATTTTTTCTTCTGTCTTTGTCATTTTCAATCCTTTCTTTACATATCTTTGTATATAAGATGCTTTTCTTTAAATTGCAATATTCTATGGCTTAATTTCAAAAACTTATTTTGATAAAGTGTTTGTCTAGTTTTTTGTCTTTACAGAATTGATTTTTTGTGGTATAATGTTCGTTATGCATCTTAAAAAAAGGAGAAAAAATGCAAAATAAGACTGTTGAATCGGAAATTTTTCATACGTTAGATGAAGTGAAAGCAAAAGGTTACATTTCCCCAAAGACTAATCAGATTTCTGTTTATTATCAAAAAATAAGCCATCTGTTAAACATTTTTTTTAAATCACCCTCAGCTTCTCCAGATTCTTCCCTTTCCTTTATGGATAAACTGGCAGAAATTGGCAGAAGAAATCCCGCTTTTTCATCTCTGTTTCCCAATGAGATGATGGCTTTATATGAAAAAGCCCAGAATGGAGACACGGTTACACAGAATAAAGCTGAAACAAAACTTTTACTCTTTTTTTCATATGTTTCCCCACAATCGATTGAACAAAAAATCAAATTATTAAATCAAATCCAATCTATGCCTGATTGGTTACGCAGAAAAAAAGAGGTTTCAAAAGTCATTGGACAAGTTGCAAATCATTATGATTTAAACCAACAATTTCGAGAAGATTCTGATTTGAAGTTCTTATCGCATTTAAGTAGCATTTTAAATCAAATTTGTACTTCTATTGCCTCGCAGCAAAGAAAAATATCCACAAGAGGCGTTCAAAGTCCAGAGAAAGAGCTTTTCTGTAATTGCGCTGCTTTAATAAAAAAACATGCGCCTGTTTTGTACAATAATTTGTGGGCAGAAAATTTCAAATCCTCTCATTTTCGAACCCCAGTTAATCCAATAAAGGATGCAGCCGTAGTTCCTTCTATAGTTAAAAAGTATTGTTCTGGCATTCCTTTATGTCACGATTGGGGACGTTATTAAAGAAAAATCATAAAAAGTCCTTGACAAATTAATAAAAAACGCTAAAATATACCCCACATAAAAAAGGAAAGAAAATGACTGCTAAAATTATTGTTTTTGCTAATGAAAAGGGTGGTACAGGAAAGTCCACTTTGGCCATGCATACGATTGTGGCCTTATTACGGGCAGGTAAAAAGGTTGCCTCTTTTGATTTGGACCCAGATCAACAGAGTTTGACTCACTATATCGAAAACAGAAAAACCTTTATCAACGAAAAAGGTGTTTCTTTACCCATCCCTGAACATATTTGTTGGACAAAAGATGTTGCTAAAATTTATACTTTACGCGGTAAAATAGATAAACTTAAAGAAGAAGTGGATGCCATCGTGATTGATACACCGGGATCCCATACAACTTTAGGAATGGAGGCCATGACTTTGGCGGATGTTTTGATTACGCCTATGAATGACAGTTTGGTGGATTTAGATATTTTGGCCGTTGTTGATGGCGATACTTTAAAAATTCAAGGACCCAGTCATTTTGCTCAAACAGTATGGTCTACCCGCCAACAAAGAATGTTGGAACGCAAACCTTCTATCAACTGGTTGGTTGTGCGCAACCGTATGTTGTTCAGCAAGTCCAAAAACTCACAAAATATGTCTATTTTGTTGAATGCGTTATCTCGCCGGATTCATTTTGAATTAGTGGGGGTCGTATCTGAACGTGTCGTCTTCAGAGAATTATTCTAAAAAGGTTTTACCATGTTGGATTTCAAAGAAACTGCTGTCAAACTTCCTAACACCATCTCTTCTAACAGTGCCAGAAACGAATTAAGCGTTTTGGTTGAAAAGATTTGGGGAAGCCCCTTGATTTCCGTTGCAGGAAATGCTACTAAATAAGTAGTTTAACCTGTTTTAAAGGGGGAAGAGTGGATATTTTTGCTGTCCCAACAAAGGGATTTTCGGATCAAAAATTCGGTACATCCGGCTTAAGGAAAAAGACCAGTGTTTTTCAACAAGAACATTACTTGGAAAATGCTGTTCAATCTATTTTTGATTGTTTACAGGGTTTTGAGGGTAAAACTTTGATTATTGGAGGAGACGGACGTTATTACAATAATCAAGCTATCCAAACGATAATCAAAATGGCCATTGCAAATCAATTCGGTCATATTATTGTCGGACAGAACGGCCTTTTATCAACACCGGCTGTCAGCCATTTAATCCAAAAAAGAGAGGCTTTCGGTGCTCTTATCTTAACAGCCAGCCATAACCCCGGGGGGAAAGAAGGAGATTTTGGCATTAAATATAATATTTCAACAGGTGCTCCTGCCCCATCTGATTTAGGAAATGCTTTTTCAAAAAGATGCACTGAAATTGATCGATATTGGATGGTTAAAGTGCAAGATGTTGATCTATCTCAACAAACCGAACTAACCATTGGTTCAACCTTAATTGAAATCATAGATCCTGTCTCTGATTATAGTGCTTATATGCAAAAAATATTTGATTTTAAAGCCATCCAACGCTTGTTCAAAAAGGGCTTTAAAATAACCTTTGACGCAATGAATGCTGTAACAGGCCCATATGCCAAGCATATTTTGGAAGAACTATTAGGTGCTGATGAGGGCTCAGTTATCCATGGAACACCTTTGCCTGATTTCGGTGGTCTCCATCCGGAGCCAAATTTAGTCTATGCTAAAGATCTGGTTGATTTAGCATACTCAGAAAAATCGCCAGATGTGTGTGCTGCCTCTGACGGAGACGGAGATCGTTATATGATTTTAGGCAAATCCTTTTTTGTGAATCCGGCTGATTCATTAGCTATTTTAGCTGAATATATGGAACAAATCCCCTTTTATAAAGGACGTTTTTATGGGGCAGCTCGTTCTATGCCTACAGCTGCTGCCTTAGATGCCGTTTGCCAAAAATCAAAAAAAGACTGCTATCAAACACCAACCGGATGGAAATTCTTCGGTTCATTATTAGAAAATCAAAAAATTTCTTTATGTGGAGAAGAAAGTTTCGGTGCAGGTTCTTTTCATGTTATGGAAAAAGATGGTTTGTGGGCAATTTTGTTTTGGTTAAATATTTTAGCAATTACTGAAAAAACACCAGAACAAATCACAAAAGAGCTGTGGCAAAAATACGGCCGTATTTATACTCGCACTTATACTTATCATACCGAATCTGATAAAGATGTTCCGCATCTGATTGATTCCTTAAGTGCTAAATTACCACAATTGTCCAATACTCAAGTGAGCGATTTTAAAATCATTAAGGCCTCTTTGTTCAACTATACTGATCCCGTAACCAATCAATCAACAACAAATCAGGGAATTATTATTCTCTTATCTGATGAAGCTCGCATTTTTGTTCGGATGTCTGGCACCAGCTCTTCCGGAGCCAGTTTAAAGGTTTATTTGTCCCAAAAAAGCAAAAAAAACAATGCTGATCCAGCTATCTTCCTTGCTCCACTTGAAAAAGCAACGCAAGAACTTTTGCAAATCCAAAAATATTTGGGCAATAAGGTCGATATTTCCGTTACTTAACGACGCCTTAAAAAAGATGGGATTGATTCATCTAATCCGGCCAATTCCGGCGTGGTATCTTTTTTATGTTCGTCCTTAATTTTGGGGGCATTTTTTGTACCACGTCCAATTAATCCTGGAATAAAACCGAACAAATCCACCGGTTTTTTCACGTTTGAAGTCCCCTTTTGCCCCTCTAAATTAATTTCTTGTTTTTCTTGAGGGGCATGTTGAACCGGAGTTACAGCCTCAACCATAGGAGTATCTTCAGAAAACAGAGACCCCGGGATTGATACATTTGTTTCGGAAACAGCAACTTCCAAATTAGCAGCTGGTATTTCCTGTCTTTTTAAAACCGGCGCAAATCCAAAATCTCCTGCAATTAGCGAAGGTTCATCCGACTGTGTTTTTTCATCATCAGATTCTGTAGGATTAATTTGTATTTCTGTTTCCTTAAAACGACTACCAACTTCTACTGGCGCCAATTCCGGTGCTGGTGTCATCTGAGTTGCTTGGACAGGTTTAACAGATTCTCCCAATCCTGTTGCAACAATAGATACCTGAACAGAACCTTCTAAATCTTCGTTGACGGTAGAACCAAATTTCACATTGGCATTTTCATCTACTTGAGAGACAATTTTTTGCATGATGATATCCACTTCTTCCAAAGTCAAATCCAAGCCACCGGAAATATTGATAAGAACGCTCTTGGCTCCTTTAATAGAGGCATCATCTAACAATGGATTGGTAAGTGCTTGATCAGCTGCTATCTCTGCACGGTTTTCACCACTGGCTTTCCCCGTTCCCATCATGGCTCGACCCATAGTTGTTAAAACAGTACGCACATCTGCAAAATCCAAGTTCACCATACCTGGATTCATCACTAAATCTGTGATGCTACGCACACCTTGGCAAAGCACATCATCTGAAATTTTAAAAGCATCTTTAAATGTCGTATTTGCTTTGGCAATCCGAAACAGATTTTGATTTGGCACAACAATCAGTGTATCCACATATTGTGACAATTCAGCAATTCCTTTTTTAGCAACCTGCATCCGATGGGGGCCTTCAAAATTAAATGGGGTAGAAACAACCCCAACGGTTAAAATACCTTTTTCTTTAGCCAATTTAGCAATAACCGGAATTGCCCCAGTTCCTGTACCTCCACCCATACCGGCGGTCAAAAAAAGCAAATGAAGCCCATCAATCGCTTCTTTAATTTTTTCAGCAGATTCTTCAGCTGATTGGCGGCCAATTTCCGGATTAGATCCTGCACCTAACCCCATAGTTGTTTTTTCACCCAATTGGATGCGATCCGCTACCAATGATTTGGAAAGAGCCTGAGCATCTGTGTTTGCCACAAAGAAAGCACACCCATTCAAATCGCTGGCCACCATGTTATTAACAGCGTTTCCACCAGCTCCCCCAACACCGATAACCCCCAAATTCGGGGTCAACAAAACCTTTGGAGGAGGAGTTGCCAAGCCAATTGTCAATTCGCTTTCTTTAATTATGATAGACTCTGTTTTATCCATTCTATTACCTTTCTTAAACGACTTTGTGGGCTTCCGACAGATTGAAAGTTTTCAAAATTCTGATCCTGACGCCGCATCAAAACATACGTTAATAAACCAATACATACATTAAATGTACACAAATCATATGTGTTTGGCAAGCTTTTTATTTGTTTTGTTTTACCAATGCGTGTAACTCCCCCTAAAAGAGAGGCCGTTTTTTCTTTTAATCCGGCTAAGCCCGATGCACATCCGGTTAGAACAAAACGTTTCGCAACAGAGGTAAAAGTGGGGTCTTCTTCCAGTAAAAATTTGATTTTTTCCAACGTTTCTTCCAAACGGGGCACAATAACTCCAATTAAGTCG
Source organism: Alphaproteobacteria bacterium (assembly GCA_017650375.1). Classification (GTDB taxonomy): domain Bacteria; phylum Pseudomonadota; class Alphaproteobacteria; order CAAHEQ01; family UBA3637; genus UBA3637. The sequence continues at coordinate 7,838 of JAGCFA010000089.1, forward strand.
GAACGACGCACTTGCATATTAGCACCTTCTTCATCCCCTAAAATCGGAACAATAAGACTTTCCAATTCATCACGGGGCGACAAGAAAGCAGCTCCGTTTAAAACTTTCAATCGTTCTGCATTTCTCAAATCCGTATTCAGCCCTTGAGCAATATCTCGGGTCATCTGATTTCCACCCATTTGAATGATGCCTAATTGCATCAAACCACCCCCGACAAAAATGGCGTAAGAAGTTGTTCCAGCACCAAAATCCAAAACTGTTGCCCCGATGTCTTTTTCCTCATCAGATAAAACAGACAATGCGGATGCATAAGGAGTTGCCACTTTCATTGCAACGGATACATGACATCTATCAAGAACAGTTAATAAATTCATTGCTTGTGTTTGAGGAAGCGTTACAACATGCACATGTGCCCCCAAAGTATTGGCATAAACACCCCGTGGATCAGGATTACCTTGTTCTTTATCTAACACATATCCTAATGGAAATGCGTGTAAAACTTCTTCCCCTGCTGGCACATGTACAGACACGATTTCATCCACCAATCGCTTGACATCTGCACTGGAAATAGGCTTGCCAACCGGAATATTCATTTCATGATACAAGTGCAAAGAGTGTAATTCGGGAGACGATATATTAACAACAACAGAATCAATAGAATGATCTGCTTGTTTTTCTGCTTGATGAATAGCCTCACTGACACATGTTGTTGCGGCTGCTAAATCCCAAATCATCCCCGCTTGAATTCCTTGACTGGGTACACAGGAAGCCCCTACCACTTCCACATATTTGTTATCTGTCAAACGCACAACCAAACAAGCAATTTTGCTGGTTCCTATATCTAAAAGATTTAAATATGTTTTTTTATGAAAGCCTTTATTCATTTCTTTTTGCCTTTGTTTTTAGTAGGTCTTTTGGGTGGGTGTAAAATAATTCGATCAGACAAGCGTAAATCAATTGCTTCAATATTTTTCTTCAACAAATCTTCTTTTTTATTTTGATATGCCAGTCTCTTTAAAGCCTTTTCAAATTCTGTTTCCGGCAATATAATTTTTACACCGGCTTCAGCATCCATCAAATGCAAATTCCAACGTCTTTTTTCAACACGTACTGCCGAACGTACTTGTTTACTCACTTGCGGTACTTTTTCCAAAGCAGCCAGCAAAGAAAGTGTGTTTTCAGGAGCATCTGATCCGACAACCAATATCAAATCTGCCGGCAATAATTTATCATCCAAAATAGGATGGCCTTCTTCATCCAAAGGGAAGTAATTTTGTTTGTTCTGCCACAGAGCTATCGGTGTTTTTTCTGTAATGCGAATAATTAAAGTATCTGGCAAATGTCTTTCAACCATAACATCTTTAATCCATGGCAACTGCAACAGATTCTGGCGAATTGTTGTTAAAGAAATTGAATCCATGCTTTGCCCTGGTTCAACCCCTAATGTTTTAATTATTGTTTGTTTATCTGTTCGCTTATGTCCTTCCACAACCACTTGTGTTAAGTTCCAATGTGCTTTTTCTGAAAAAATCGTCCATGTTTTTTGTGATAAATCGATCCCTTTCTGTTTGAGAGGCGATAAATATAAAGCGATCACCGCCCCCAAAAGGACAAGAAAAATTTTTAGTTTCCCAAAATTCCGATCTTTTCTCTTGAGTTTAAATTCTAATCGCATCGAGCCCCCTGCACTAATTTTTCAACCAATTCTTCATAGCTTATTTTTTTCAATTTTGCCATATCAGGCACCAAAGAAGTGGAGGTCATCCCTGGATTTGTGTTGATTTCCAAAAAGATAATTTTGTTTTTATCCAAACGAAA
>JAGCFA010000090.1 GCA_017650375.1 Alphaproteobacteria bacterium
GGCTTCACCGCTTTGATGGCCACTCTGACAGGATATGCCATCAAAAACAATAAAGAAATTGGCCCAGCCATTTTTGGATCATCAATAGGGATTTCTGCAACAACTTTTGCCCATATACACGCAAAAGATGAGCTGCGCAAACGATTACGTGAACTCAAAGAACGAGATTAGATTTCCGTTAAAAAGCGGGATATCACTTTTTTAAGACCTGCTCCACCTTCAAAAAAAACTTCCAAGCGATCCCCTTCTTCACGAAGGACTATTCCATCACCAAAGGTATCATGATGAACACGTTTACCCACCCGTTTTTTGGGTTGAACTTTTTCAGCGGCCCATGGGGCACGGATATCTGAAAACTGCATTCCATATCCCATCCGGCGATTGCCACGGCAGTCAATGTGATCTTCGGGGAGTTCTTCGATAAAGCGTGATGGCAGAGCATTTACCCATTGGCCATAGACACGGCGATTACTGGCATAGGAAATGTGGACAGATTTTCTGGCACGAGTAATACCAACATAAGCCAAGCGACGTTCTTCCTCTAGGCCTGCCTCACCCGTTTCATCCAGCGCTTTTTTATGCGGAAAGATTTCTTCTTCCCAAGCGGGTAAAAAGACTTTATCAAATTCCAAGCCTTTACTGGCGTGCAAGGTCATCACTACCAGTTGGTCACCCGTCACCTGTTCGTCATTTTCGGTTTGTAAGCTCACTTCTTCAATAAAGGCTTCCAAAGAGGCATAGTCTTCCAATTTGTTGATCAGTTCATAGATGTTGTCAATGCGTTCATCAGACTTTAAGGACTTTTCCGCCTGCCACATGGCGATATACCCCGACAGTTGCATCAGGCTTTTGGCGACCTGTGCCGGACGCAAGGCTTCAGTTTGCTTTTTGGCGTCCAATATCATTTCGCGGAAAGCCTGTAAATTTTTAAGAGGGGCCGCTTTTAAAGGGGCATAGTTAATGGCTTCAAAAAGGCTGATATGTCGTTCGGTGGCGGTTTGGTGAAGTGCTTCCACCACTTTGTCCCCAACCCCACGACGCGGTTTATTCACCACGCGCATAAAGGCCAAATCGTCGCCTTGATTGACGACAAGACGCAGGTATGCCACCACGTCCCGAATTTCTTCGCGTTCATAGAACTTAAAGCCACCGATAATGCGATAAGGAAGATTCGCTTTCACAAGCGCATCTTCAAATTCACGCGTCAAAAAGCTGAGACGCACCAAAACGGCCATTTTGGAAAGCGGGGTACCAGCACGGCTTTCATCTTCAATTTTTTGGACAATTTCGGTCGCTTCTTCCAACCCATTATAGTAACCCTGCACAACCACCAATTCGCCAGCGGTTTCATTGTTATCCGTTGTGCGCAGGGTTTTCCCCAAACGTCCAGCGTTGTTCGCAATCAAAGTAGAGGCTGAGGCCAAAATGTGCCCTGTGGAGCGATAGTTGGTTTCAAGGCGAATAATTTGCGCGCCAGGAAAAACCTTTTCAAAATTGAGGAGATTATCCACATTGGCCCCACGCCATGAATAAATGGATTGGTCATCATCCCCTACACAGCAGATGTTATTGGAACCTTTGGCAAGCAGTCGTAAAAGCATGTATTGTGCGACATTGGTATCTTGATATTCGTCCACCAAAATGTATTGAAAGCGGTGTTGATATTCAGCCAAAATTTCGGGGTGGCTTTGAAAAAGTAAAAGGGGAAGCATCAATAAATCGCCAAAATCCACAGCGTTCATCTCATTCAAGCGTTTTTGATAAAGACGGTAAAAATCTAAGCTGCGGCCTTCACAAAACGAGGTGTTTTGTGCTTCAGTGACAGATTCGGGCGCCAGGCCTTTATCTTTCCAATGCTGAATGATATCCAGTAAATCTGCGGGGGGATATTGCTTGGTATCCACCAGACATTCCTTCATGATATTTTTCAAAAGGCGTTCTTGGTCATCCGCATCCAGCACGATAAAGTTTTTATCCAAGTTCACTAAATCGCCATAGCGACGCAGGATTTTAAGACCAATTCGGTGAAAAGTGCCCAGCCAGACATCATTCGCCATCGCGCCTACCATTTGGGCGAGGCGTTCTTGCATTTCTTTGGCAGCCTTATTCGTAAAGGTGACAGCCAGCACTTGCCACGGATGTGCCAACCCGTTTGCTAAGATATAGGCAATGCGAGTGATAAGGACGCGGGTTTTTCCCGTCCCTGCACCAGATAAAACTAACAAAGGGCCTTCCGTTGTGGTAACGGCCTGATATTGTTCGGGGTTCAGTGTTTCCAAATAAGCTGTATCAAATTCCATGAGGAGAAAGCTACACTTTTTTTAAAAAAAAGGCAAGGGAAAAGCTGATATCTTAACAGAAACAATAAAAATACCCCGTGAATGACAACAAGTGGTGGATATATTGTTTTTGGCATTCAGTTTTTCTTACATAATGGAATAAAGCTACCACCACGTGGTTTTTTCCCAGTGCCGACACCTTTCTGTTCAGAGAACATACCATCAGCTGTACAAAATGTACTAACACCATAACTGCCACATATTGAACTTTTAGGATTCACATTATCCAGACTAAAACCAAGGCATCTTTTGCCAAATTTTGCAGTCAAAATATCTGCCAATTCGTTAATAGCTGTCTTTACTGTTCAAAGTACCAATAGGCGTACATAGTCCTGAACCAGTTCCGCAGGGATCATTTTCTTTCAAGCAATAGTATCCATTCCCACAATCTTCCCAAGAATCGCATTCTGAGGTACAAATGTTCCCTTTTGCATGTGTTCCCTCCGGGCAAATTGAGCAAAAACCACTCGTATCTCGCACCAACTGTGATGTAGTCGATTTACAAACTGGTTTAGCACCTGAACTGTCCATGCACTTATTTGCATCAACGCATTGGCAGGTGCTTCCTGTGGCAGTGGCATACAGTCTCCTATCAATAATTATTGTCAGTATAAAAAAATCCTTTTCTTATTGCAAGTATTTTTTTGCCAAGAAAAAACTTGAAATCTGAGATTAAAGTTGCTACACTGATGAGAAAGAAAGGAAAATCCATGAAAAAAATTATGCTGATCGTTTTGCTGTTCTTAGGGGCTTGTGCCAGTGATGTGCGCCCAGGCGAAGATGCAAGTGCCGAAGAAATCTATCTGTATGCCCATAAGGCTTTTCAAGAAACAGATTACGAAAAAGCCGCTGAGGAATTCGATAAAATTGAACAAAATTATCCTTATTCTGAATGGGCTGAACGTGCTCAAATTATGATGGCTTACGCACAATATAAGCAGAATGAATATACAGATGCCATTATGACTTTGGAAAGATTTCTGCAGTTGCATCCGGGTAACCGAAATGCTGTTTATGCCCTTTATTTAAAAGGTCTGTGCTATTTTGAACAAATGTCTGATCCATTGCGGGAACAGGAGATGAGTCAAAAGGCTGATAATACCTTTAGAGAATTATTAGCACGTTTTCCCAACTCTATCTATATAAAAGATGCTCAGGTCAAATTAGAACTGATTCAAAATACTTTAGCAGGAAAAGAGTTGGCTGTCGGTAGATATTATCAGCAACACGAAGATTATGTGGCTGCAATGAATCGTTTCCAAAGGGTATTAATTGATTATCCAAACTCCAACCAAAAAGAGGAAGCACTCTATCGACTGGCTGCTTGTTATCAGGGTTTGGGACTAACCCCTCAAACGAAAAAAGTGAGAAAGAAATTAAAGAATTTGTTCCCTGAATCCGAATGGAACAAAAAGGCTGATAAATTATTCAAAGGATAAAAATGCTGACACATTTAAACGTTCAAAACTTCATTTTAATTGACAAATTGGATTTGTCTTTTGAAAATGGTTTAAGCGTTTTTACTGGCGAAACCGGAGCAGGAAAGTCCATCTTATTAGATGCTCTTTCCTTAGTTTTGGGAGCACGAGGAGAAAATCGTTTTGTACGTAAAGGAGAAAAACAAGCGGTTCTTTCTGCCACTTTCCATTTGAACAAGAATCACCCTGTTCATGATCGGTTATCTGAGCAGGGATTGGAATCAGATGAAGATTTAATTTTAAGGCGAACACTGTCAGCAGACGGCAAAAGTAAAGCCTTTATTAATGATCAGCCAGTGGGATTGGCTTTGTTAAAAGAAGTCGGGGAATTGTTGGTAGAAATACATGGACAATTTGCAACACATAGTCTATTGAATCCGGCCTCACATCGAATAACTTTGGATGTTTACGGGCAATTAGAAAAAGAATTGGATGAGGTTCAAAAATCTTGGAAATTATGGCAAGAAAGAAAAAAAGAACGTGTAGCGTTGGAAGAAAATTTAGCGCATCAGGCCGGAGAAGAAAGTTATTTACAAGAAGCTGTCGATGAGCTTGACCGATTAAAACCAAAAGCTGGTGAAGAAGAATATTTAACAAACAGACGTATTGCCTTGATGAATGCAGAAAAACTGGGGGAAACTTTAAAAAACATCCAAAGTTTGGCCGATGAAGAAGATCAAGGGGCGATTGCTTTGGTATCAAAAATGCGTCTGTACTTAGAACAGGCAGAACGTTTGGCCGAAAAAGAAGCAGAACCTTTGTTAGCAGAATTGGAACAAGCGGATAGCGCCTTACAAGAAATCTCTCAACGTGTCGAAAAGTGGTTGGCCGATATGGGTGATGAAACTGAATTAGCTCAGATCGATGATCGCTTGTTTGCTTTGCGAGATGTGGCGCGTAAACATCATGTCAGTTTAGATGAACTACCAGAGCTTGCCCATAAATTGCAAAAAGAATTAGATCAAATTGTTCATGCAGAAGATCAAAAAGCCGATTTGATGCGACAAGAGGAAGAAGCAAAAATAGCTTATCTGGAAAAAGCAAAAACTTTAAGCAAAGAACGTCATCGTGTTGCTGAAAAATTACAAGATGAAGTCATACTTGAATTGCCGGCTCTTAAATTAGAAAAAGCGCGTTTTACAGCGGATATAAAAGAAGTTGAAGCAAGTGAAACAGGAATAGATCAAATTACTTTCCTGATTGCCACAAATAAGGGGGCTGATTTGTTGCCACTTCATAAATGTGCATCCGGAGGAGAATTGGCGCGTTTTATGTTGGCATTAAAGGTCAATTTAAATCAGAGCGACGGACTGACGCTGATTTTTGACGAAATCGATACCGGTATTTCAGGCGCGACGGCTTCTGCTGTCGGAGAGCGATTAGCTCGTCTAGGTGAAAAACATCAGACTTTGGTTATTACTCATTCCCCTCAGGTCGCCGGATGTGGCAAACATCATTATCGTGTTATGAAAGAAGAACAAGAGGAATCTACTGTCACTTTGGTAAATAAATTAACACCAACTGAACGTGTGGAAGAAATAGCCAGATTATTGTCCGGTGCCCATATTACCGATGCGGCAAGAATAACTGCAAAAGAATTATTAGAAAGATAAAAAAACTCCC
>JAGCFA010000091.1 GCA_017650375.1 Alphaproteobacteria bacterium
GGCTCTTTTTTGAGCTTCCTGAATCAGGGTATTGACCTTATGTTTATTCATGGCAGAATGAAAGGCTGCTATTCCTATCATAGACAAGATTCCCATAATTGCAAGTGTCCCTAGCATTTCAACTAAACTCCGCCCGGATTCGTTTGCCATCTGTTCCCCTTTCAGCATAAAAAAACTCACTGATATCAGTGAGTGGATGTTAGAAACTATATAACGAGAAATAGTCTTACCTATTTGGCAGATGCCTTTATTTGGTAAGCATCCACCCCAAAGATAGTTTTTGATTCATACTTTGAAAGTGAATGCCCGACCAAAGGATACAAAATCCTTTTGTCCTCGTTATATGGGCTTCTAAACCCACTGTCTGAACGGACAATTCAGACTGTGATATTGTATTGAATTCTTTTAAAATTGTAAAGTCTTTTTTTTTAATTTCTTATTTTTCCAAAAATTTTTTAATGGGTGCATAAGAGAGGCGGTGTTCTGGGGTGATCCCGTGTTGGGCAAGACCTTCTTGATGTGTCTTTGTCCCATAACCTGCATTCTTTTCCCAACCATAATAGGGGTACTTTTGGGCTAAATCTACCATAATCCTGTCACGCGTGACTTTGGCCAAGATGCTGGCCGCCGCAATAGAAAGACTTTTTCCATCGCCCCCAATAATCGCATATTTTTCCATATCCCAAGTGGGCAACCGGTTACCGTCAATCAAAGCAACGGAAGGCGTGTAGCCTTTTTGAATCACTTCATCCACCGCACGACGCATTGCTAAAAAAGATGCCTGCAAAATATTAATTTCATCTATTTCTTTAGCAGAGGCTTGACCAATCCCCCAAACAGGAGTAGACGCAATAATACGATCAAAAAGAAGAGCACGCTTTTGTGGCGTCAATTTTTTGGAATCATCCAATAAAGCCGCAAGTTCTGTGGGACAATTTAAATCCGGCCAGCCTACACATGCTGCCACAACCGGCCCACACCACGGACCACGACCGGCTTCATCCAAGCCAACGATTAAATCAGAAATACCTTGTTGTTTTTCATACGAAAAATCAGGCATATCAGCCCTTCAACCGAGCGCAAATATCATCGTAAGACATTAAATGCGAAATAGGCCCTAAAGCTGCTACAGTCGGTTTTTGACGGAATAATGAATCAGCACATTCTTGTAAATCCTGCATAGACACCTTCTTCACAGAAGCCAACATTTCTTTTTCCGAAATGACGCGCCCAAAGTGCAACATCATCCGTGCATTAGTATCCGTATGCGATGACGGATTTTCATTTTGCATAAGCAACCGTGCCTTAATTTGCGTTTTCGCCCGATCAATTTCGCTTTGAATTAAAGTGGAACTGAACTTTTTAATTTCATCGCATAAAACAGGTACCAATTCAGCCACTTGTTTTTCCCCTGTGCCAGCATAAATGCTGAACATCCCTGTATCTGCATCCGAATCGGCCGAAGCATGAACCGTATAGACCAATCCACGTTTTTCACGAATTTCTTGGAAAAGGCGCGAAGTCATCCCAGCCCCTAAAATAACGGCTAAAACCTTCATCGTCCAATAATTAGGAGAGTCATAGGGAACACCTTCAAAGCCCAACAAGAAATTCACTTGCTCATGTACCTTCGTTTCATAACGGGATCCACCCACATAACGCGCAGGTTCAGCCGCTTTACCTTTATGAGTATTCACATCACAAAATAATTTTTCACAATTAGCGACAAAATCTTCATGATTCACTGCACCGGAAGCGCTGATAATCACACGATCAGCAGTGTATTGGCGATGCATATATTCTAACATTTTTTGGGGTGTCATCGTCCGAATCACTTCAGCATCCCCCCCAATATCTCGCCCAAAAGGTTGATTCGGATAAGCTGCTAAATTAAAATTCTGCTCAACCACAGCTTCAGGTTGATCCTTATACATATTGATTTCTTGGATAATAACACCCTTTTCAGTATTCAATTCTTTTTCATCCATGGAGGCATGTTGAAAAATATCCGAAATAATATCCAAACCTGTGAGCATATCTTCTTTTAACAGGCGAACATAATAGCCTGTCATATCTTTACCTGTATAGGCATTAACATAACCACCCACATTTTCAATGGCCTGTGCTATATCTAATGCCGAACGCGTTTTGGTTCCCTTAAAAGCCATATGCTCTAAGAAATGAGAAATACCATTTTCTGATTTTTCTTCAAAGCGTGATCCAACACCAACCCATGTTCCCAATGAAACTGTTTGAACATGCGGTAAATGTTCGGTTATTACACGAATACCGTTTTTTAATGTCGCTATCTTAATCATTTAAAGGCTCCAGATAAATAATTTTCAAGGCTGTTTCTTTAAATTTATTCCATTTTTCAGCCCATTCATCAGATGTCCAACCAAAAATAGTATCGCCCTTTGATGTCTGCGATAGAGTTCTTCTGTTTACATTACTGATGCCAGGAACGTTTTGAGGAAGGAGACGTTCTTGTTCTATATGACGTGAATTTGTTAGACGGAAAAGCGCATAACCTTTGTTTTCAGGAGAAAGGACATCTCCCTGTGAAAACACCCGATAAAATCCCCCAAAATAACCTGTATCCAAGTTAACATAATCTACATCAAATTGGAAAAACAATTGAGTCTTTCCCAATTCCGTTATCCGACAATCAAATAATGGCGAAAGTAAACGCAATCCGCCATTCCAAGAGGTTGATAATGTCAAAAAGCTGTCAGAAGCGATGCATCGTGGATAATATTGATTTGCTTTTATTTGATAATCCAAACTCATTTCTAAAGAATTTGCATTCTTTTTCACATGATTCAGACGCGCAAAAAGAATTTGAAAATCCACCTGCATCAGATTGGAATAACCGAGAAAAGAAATCGGCTTATTCAAGCATCGTTTCGTCTGTTCATCCGCAGCACAGAATAAAATCTCACGTTGATCCCCAGAAAACATTTCATTTAATTGAGCTATAATTTCTTCCGTTTTATAATTTGTCATCGATTGGCAATTTTTTTGCAAACAAAGTGTCACCCCAGAAGCTTGCACAACAGTTGACAGAAACAATCCCAAAACAAAAATAAGGCCTAATTTTACTGTTTTCATATAATCTTCCTTTTCTTTTTTATACTAGCGATAAAAAAATTAAATTGCAAGTTTTTTTATTTCCCCTCGATATTGCCACAGCGCGACTGCTGTCAATGCAGCTGTTTCTGCCCTTAAAATCGTATTCCCTAAATGCCAAGAAAAAGCGCCTTTTTCTTGGAAAAGATCTTGCTCAGGCGTACTCCATCCTCCTTCTGGTCCAATAAAAAATGCAGGAGGCAAGTCAGTGTGTTTCCCCTTTGTTTCACTGCGTTCTGCCAACCAAATAAGTTGCCTCTTTCCGGCCAAAGAATCCATCACTTTGGATAAAGATTCTGGAGCAAAAAGGCAAGGAATATCATTGCGTTCACATTGTTCACAAGCTTCAACAACAATCATTTTCAAACGTTCCATATTAACACGTTCGTTATTGCTTCTATCTGCTTGAATCAAACGGATTTCCGTAACTCCCAATTCCGTCGCTTTTTGCAGAGCAAATGCCAAAGGCTCTCGCTTAATAAGAGCTAAACATAATACATTTTCTTCCCGTTTTTGTTGAACAGATACCTGCTTTTGCAATAAAAGAAAACATTCCTTTTTCTGTTTAGATAATAAGCCTTCCCAATCACCATCACGACCATTAAAGCAAATAATCTTATCTCCTTCTTTTTGACGCATCACATGAGTTAAATAATGCTCTTGTGGCGCAGTAAGAACAACTTTTTTATTTTTTTCAAAAGAAACATCTGTAAAAAGTCGAATCATTTTTTAACCCTTATCAGAACAGCTGTGATATCATCTGAAGGAGAAGCAGGCGCAAATTTAAAAAAGGCATTCATCAGTTCCTTAATCGATGTGGTTGCATCCGTTTTTTTCAAATATGGAAGAGCTAATTTCTTAAGACCGATTAATCCTAAACGCTTACCGGTCAAGTTTGCTGTTTCCGTTAATGCATCACTGTATAACAATAAATCATCATCAGTGTGTAATTTGACTTTATAATTTTTATATTTGGGTTTTGCCGAAATGCCAAGAGGCATCCCTTCCGTATGCAAAACCAATTCACGTCCTCTGGAAATCATCAAAGGATTTGGCGCACCGGCCCCTGCATATGTCAGTGTCATCTTAGCAATATCCCAAATACCGATAAATAAAGTAGCAAATTGCCCCCGTGGCAATAAATCCTTCAACTGAGCATTCACTATCTTTAAAAAGCCTGCGGGATTTAATTCTTCTTTATTATGTTGAGAAATCAAAGCATGCAGACGAAACGTATTCAGAGCAGCCGCAACTCCATGACCAGAAAAATCGCAGATATAAATAGCCAACTTGGTGGCAGAAATAGGGAACATTTGCCAATAATCTCCCCCTAAAACAGATGAAGGGAAAAAATATTGTGCAATATCTAATTTATACTTAGACAGTGCTTTATCCAATCGTTCCCGCGTCGGTAACAAACCAACCTGCATTTTTTGGGCAGAAAGCAATTCTTCTTCAATTTGAGCCAATTGATTTTCTAAATGTTGCACCAACAAATGATTTTCCAAATGCACCCGAACACGAGCAAAAAACTCTAATGGATTCACAGGCTTTGTAATAAAATCCGTTGCCCCAGAACTGAAAGTTTTTTCTCGCGTTTCACGGCTATCTACCGCGGTTTGAATTAACACAGGAATATTTCTGGTTTTAGGATCAACCTTTAATTGATGTAAGACCTCATATCCATTCATTCGAGGCATGGCAATATCCAAAATAATTAAGTCCGGGACAAAGGAAGAGATTTTTTTCAATCCTTCTATTCCATCACCCGCCACTTCGACTTTTGTAATTCCCATAACATTTAACAAACGGCTGAGAACGGTTTGATTGCTTAAATTATCTTCCATAATCAACACCGAACAACTGGACAGATCCGGGCTGACAGAATTGTCCCCACCGGAAGGATCCTGATTGGCATCTGCATAATGTTCTAACCAACGAGAAGCTTGAGAATCTTCCAATAAAAAAGAAAGCGTAATTTCACGACCAAAATCATCTATTGTACATGAATCCGCTGTTCCAGCAATAATGCGAAGTCCACGCCCAGATTTATCATTTGATTTGGCTTTTTCCAACCGAGACATCGGCGCATAACCTGCCCCTTCATCACGAATTTTAATTTCCAATTTTTTCTTATCCCAAGACGCAACAATACTGATCGATTTATGTGCATATTCCGGATCTTGTAAACGACTATGCAATAATCGAGCATATTCCACAAAATCACGTGCTGATTGGCGCATTGAACTTGTCACATGCAAATTACCATGAATTAATCCGTTCACAATCGATTCATGCAAAGCAAAATGAATCCCTTCAAACTGAGATTTTGAAAAGTGGAGTCGACGGTTTAAAGCCCGCGTAAAAATTTCAGCAATATTCGTCGCATAAATGACAGGACAAGTCAGTAAAAAGCTTAAAGAGTTCGGCAAATTAATTTGACCTACTTTTTTAATAAAAGAAAGAATGGATTCATCACGGGATTTTATATCAATGAGAGCTGTAATTGGCATAAAAAAATGTTCAGCCATCCTATCTTCTGTTAATCCACCGGTCAACACCAATAAATTTTTAGGAAAACGTTGTTTAAGACCGTTTTTAAAAAGAGGTTCTCCAGTCCCCGGCCACGTTTTAACATGCGCTTTATCCGCCAAACGGCAAACGGATTTTACCGGAACTCTATCGCCTGTTAAATAAATCATTTACGGTCCCCCTTTTTTATTTTCAAAATAAGAACTTTTGTGCTTCTGCTAATTCCTCCGGCGTGTTAATATCTGCCGGTGCTTCTTCTATTAATTTAACAGACGGCACAATTAAAGCGTAAATACTCATCCCATTTTCCAATGCACGTAATTGTTCCAACTTTTCAATGTTTTCCAAAACGCCGACAGGGCTTTTTACAAACGCCTCTAAAGCTTTACGTTTATACACATAAATCCCAATATGCCAATAAGCAAAATTATATTCTGGCTTTTCATCTCGATTAAAGGGAACAGGAGAGCGCGAAAAATAAAGCGCACGACCATAATCTTCACCATCGCGCAAACCCATAGCAATTTTCACTGTAGCGGGATTTTTGATTTGGTCAGGATCAGTAATTTTTTTACCCACTGTCATCCAATCGGCGCCTGTTTTTTCCAATAATTCCACCACACGTAAATTAAGAGCTGGATCCACATTGATCCCATCCCCTTGAAAGTTCACAACCGTATCATATTTTTCACCTGTTGGATCAATTTCATTCATAGCAGCTACAATACGGTCTGTTCCAGAAGGAAGACTGGCATCCGTCAAAATAGCTTTTGCGCCAAATGTTTTAGCTAAATCAACGATCTCCCTATCCCCCGCAGCAATATAAACATCCTCGGCAGGATGAACCTTAATTGCATGTTCATA
>JAGCFA010000092.1 GCA_017650375.1 Alphaproteobacteria bacterium
AAAAATGATTATGATAATTTAATGCTGAAAAAAATTTCAAAAGGATGTGCATTAAAATATACAGGATCAAATCCGCTTCCTATTACTTTTGCAGAACATATTAAAGTAAATGAAGATGGTTCATTCAAAAAAGAAACCCTTTTTGATGAAAAAAAAGGAAACTGTCAAGTCTGTCCGTTTTTAAGGATAGATCGGTTACATAAAAGGAAATAGAAACATGAAAATCAAGTTAAAAAACACAAAATTAACGGATGAGTATAAAAGACCAATTCTTTTCTTTCATACATCACCTGTGGAAAAAATTGAACGTTTTTTACCACTTTCACATTTTGGAACAAAACGTGCAGCAGATATGCGCTCTATGCATTTTATTTATAAAACTTTAGGGATACCAGAACCTGCTGTTTTATCCGATAAAATTCCAGATAATATCCAAAAAAAAATTTCAAAATTAGAAAATGCACCTGAACTTTTTACTTATCCTGTTTATTTGTATTCAAAATCTGCAATTAAAATCCCTGATTTTGGAAGACATGCCCTTTTCCAATATCAAAAGTGGTTTAGAGATAAGTATGCTCCAAAAGCTAAATTTTTAACTGGAAAAGAACGGTTGGAAGGTGATGACGTAGGAGAAACAAAAACCGCTTATAAAAAAGCTTTAACTGAGTTTATTTTTGTAGATCCATTTATAGAAAACGAAGAAAACTTAAAAAAAGAATTGTCTGCTGATTCTTTATTTTCTCCCACAGCTGATGCGTTAGCAGAAAAAGTGGCTTTGGGACGCATGATTCGTTTTTTAGAGGGGGAAGGCTATGATAGTTTCATCTATAAAAACGATTACGAAGACAAAGGAAAAGAAAGCTATATTATCTTTCGTCCAGAGCAAGTTTTCATGTCAACAGAAACAGAGCATATTCTTCCTAATCAAAACACAGCCTTTTTAATTCAACAGGAAAAAAAATTTTTCAAAAAGAAAGGAATTCTTTCCCCATCGGAAAGGATAGCAAATTTACTTTGTTTAAAACAATCCAAAATGAGGTGATTTTTTTCTGGACAATTCATAAAAAATATGGCAGACTGATGAAAAAGGAGGAAGCTTATGTTTGACAAACCCATTTTACCCAGCTTTTTAAGTAGCAAAAAAGAGGAAGGAAAGCCCGTCGAGGGAAAACCTGTAACAACTGCCGATAATAAAGAAGCAACCAAAAGTGCAGAAGAAGCGCAAAAAATTATTAATGAAGCATTACATCAAAATGCAAGCCTTAATATTCCTCCTTCTGATAGTACACAGCAACCTGTTCCACCACGTGCTCATCAGCCTGTTGAAAAGGCGGCCATTCAGCAACAAACACCAACAGTTTCTACTGCCCCTTCTACTTCAGAAAAACCCGTTTTTTCAAATCAGCCAGACCAACCCGTCAGCGAAGATGGTGTTGTCCGCGGTCCGAATTTGCATGATACACGTTTTGCAGATATTTGGTTTACCCCTGAAAACATTGCTTATGTCAGAGATATGAGAACCCATTTTGCTCTTACTCCGATTGAAACACCAGACTTGGAAGATTTCCATAAAGCTTTGGAACAAGGTTATCAAGGAGCATCTAGCTATGCAGTCAAATTTGCTGGAGATTCTTATCGTGTGGAACGCGTGATGACAAATGATGGTATTCAATTCAACTGTCGTAAAATGCCAACAGAAACTCCGGAAATTGAAACATTGGGATTTTCAGAACCCGTTGTCAAGCATCTAACTTCTTTAGTTCGTTCTGCTGGTCTTTTGTTATTTGCCGGTCCGACGGGCCAAGGAAAAACGACTTCTGCCAGCGCTATTATGAAACGCTTTTTGGATACTGAAGGGGGATTTTTGTTCACCATTGAAGACCCACCAGAAATGCCTCTAGGTGGACTTTACCATGCTAAAAACGGAGGGTTGGGGTTATGTAAACAAACACCCGTAGAAAATGATCAATGGGGGGCCTGTTTGCGTTCTGCGCTGCGTTCAAAACCACGTTATATTTTGGTCGGGGAAATTCGAACCCCAGAAACAGCCAGTCAGTGTTTAGTTGCAGCGACTTCAGGACACTTAGTTTTATCCACCATTCACGCTAACGGGGTAGAAGATGCTTTGAATTCAATGATTAAATACGCTTCTTCTTCGGGATTAGATGAAAGTTTGGTCTCAGACTTACTGGCACGTGGTATTTTGGGGGTCATCTATCAGCGCCTGGAAGGGGTAGAAAAACTGAAGTTGCACTATAAAACAGCCTTTGCTAATCCAAATACAGCTGCTGCTGATCAGATGCGTATGGCTATCCGTGACGGTAGCATCAATTTGGCTACTTTTATGGAAACACAAGAAACACGCATGAGCAGAGGTTTGCCCATGTTCAAAGATCAATAATCAACCTTTTTGGAAGATTTTAAGTGGTTTATATCCCTTTAATCAATTAGTGATAGTGATCGTAATATTACTTTGTTGTACTCTCTTCCCCTTTTATATCAACAGAGATGGGATGTGATGGACGATGAGTAGGGGCATATCTACTTTCCAAGGTATGCTTAAAGTCCAACATAGCTTCGCTTAAATAGGGCACGTTCAGATTAATAACAGCTGTGATAATTTTAAAGATAATCGCAATCACAAATGTTGCCCCTATTGTCAAACCAACACCACGAGAAATACCAGCAATTAAGTTCAACCAAATCAAACGTGATGTTTTGTTGAGGCTGGTCACATAATCTCCAAAACGCATCCGTTCCAAACGATCTGCTAACTTTTCCAGTTGCGTAATTTTTTCTTTTTTTGTAAGTTTTCGTTCTTTTCTCATTTTCTTGCTCTTT
>JAGCFA010000093.1 GCA_017650375.1 Alphaproteobacteria bacterium
AAATCCTATGGTGCTCCACGCATTACAAAAGATGGCGTGTCTGTGGCCAAGGAAATTGAACTGGCCGACAAGTTTGAAAATATGGGTGCCCAGATGGTGCGGGAAGTCGCTTCACGCTCTGCTGATGTGGCAGGCGATGGAACCACTACCGCCACTGTGCTTGCTCAAGCCATCATCCGTGAAGGATGCAAAGCCGTGGCCGCCGGGATGAACCCAATGGACCTGAAACGTGGGATTGATTCAGCTGTGGAAGCAGTTGTGGAAGACATCAAATCCCGCAGTAAAGAAGTATCCACCAACGAAGAAATCGCCCAAATTGGAACCATCTCAGCCAATGGGGATTCTTCCATCGGGGAATATATTGCCCAAGCGATGGACAAAGTCGGTAAAGACGGTGTCATCACTGTGGAAGATGCCAAAGGTATGGAAACCGAATTAGAAGTTGTGGAAGGAATGCAATTTGATAGAGGGTATTTGTCCCCTTACTTTGTGACAAATCCTGAAAAAATGACGGTGGAATTAGATAACCCATACATTTTAATCAACGAATCCAAACTTTCAAACTTGCAAGCCTTGTTGCCTGTGTTGGAAGCGGTGGTACAATCAGGGCGCCCACTTTTGATTATTGCCGAAGATGTGGAAGGTGAAGCATTGGCAACCTTGGTTGTGAACAAGTTGCGTGGTGGCTTGAAAGTGGCTGCTGTCAAAGCCCCTGGGTTCGGGGATCGCCGTAAAGCCATGTTGGAAGATATTGCCATTTTAACAAATGGGCAAGTGGTTTCAGCTGACTTAGGTATGAAATTAGAAGATGTCCGCTTGGATATGTTAGGCTCGGCTAAATCCGTCACCATTACTAAAGAAGAAACAACTATCGTGGATGGTGCTGGGGACAAAGCCGCTATCGGTGCCCGTTGTGAACAAATCAAAAAGCAAGCGGAAGATGCTACCAATGATTATGACCGCGAAAAATTGCAAGAACGCCTTGGGAAACTGTCTGGTGGCGTGGCTGTGATTAAAGTCGGTGGCTCATCTGAAGTAGAAGTCAAAGAAAAGAAAGACCGTGTGGATGATGCCTTGCATGCCACACGCGCCGCTGTCAAAGAAGGTATTGTGACAGGGGGTGGAACTGCACTTTTATACGCCACTAAGGCTTTGGACGCATTAAAACCCGAAAATGATGATCAACGCGTTGGGATTGACATTGTACGAAAAGCCTTGCAAGCCCCAATTCGTCAAATTACAGCCAATGCTGCTGTAGATGGTTCTGTTGTTGTAGGTAAACTGTTAGAAAAAGGTGATACTAAGATGGGATATGATGCCCGCTTGGGTGAATACGTGGATATGTTCAAGTCCGGCATTATTGACCCGACTAAAGTGGTGCGTACAGCCTTGGAAGGCGCCGGTTCTGTGGGTGGACTTTTGATTACCACAGAAGCTATGGTTGCCGATAAGCCCGAAGATAAATGTGGCTGTGGCCATGACCATGGACCCAATATGGGCGGTATGCCTGGGATGTATTAATCTCAACCAACTATTAAAGCCTCTCAAACGAGAGGCTTTTTCATAAATTTTAACCAAAATATTAACAAAAAGTTAATACTATACTTTTTTTTTGAAAAGGGCTTGATTTTTTATTCAAAAAGGACAAAAGTGAAGAACGTAAGTGCTTCTGATCAAAGCAGACGAAAAAAATAATTTGTTTTGTCAGAAGTGAAAGTTAACTTTTATAAAAGGAAAATTAAAATGATGAATACAAATGAAACAGGCCGTTCAATGGTGGAAATGCTGGGCGTTTTGGCCATTATCGGTGTTTTGTCAGTCGGTGGTATTGCCGGTTATAACATGGCCATGAAACGTTATCGCGCCAATGAAATTTTGAACACAGCCTCCATGATGGTCATGATGGCTTCTGCTAAAGATGGTGGAAACGGTGGTACAATTACTTCACTTGCATCTGCCGGTTTAGACCATCCTTATGGTTCAGTTGAAATTTCAGCAACCGGCTCATCAAACGGTTCTGCCGGTTCTGTTACAATTACCGCCGTCGGTGACGATGATGTTTGCAATGCAGTAAAATCATCCGTGAATACAAGCTTGTACACGATTACTAGTTGTAGCTAATCCTTATTAGGATTAAAAAATTATCTCCCCTTTTTAAGGGGAGATTTTTTTATCCTAATTTCTTTAAAAAGGAAAGCAAATCCTTTAATATTTGTTTTTCAAGAACAGAATGAGCTGATGAAAGATATTTTTCTAAACGTTCTATTTTCTTTTTTATATCAGTCAGATTCAGATTCTTTTCAGCCATTCCCCATGCGCAGAGAGTACAAATATCCCGACGTACTTCTGCTACACCGGAAGAAATGAAGTAAATTTCCTTTTGGCCTGCGTTTGTAACAATAATTTCTCCATCCTTAACAGACGCCAACAAAGGAGCATGACGTGGTAAAATCAACATATCCCCAGCCTCAAGTGGCAATAAAACGGAATCCACCTCACGTTCTTCAATCAGTGCCAAAGGCGATACAATTTTAAATTTAATCTTACCCTTTGTGGGCCCTGCTTCCGCCATTTTTGTCCTCCACTTTAGCACGCACTTCATCTAAAGTTCCTGTCATATAAAAAGCCTGTTCCGGCCAATCATCACAATTCCCAGCGCAAATTTCGGCACATCCTTTGATGGTTTCTGACAAAGGTACAATCATCCCTTTTTTCCCCGTAAAAGTTTCGCCCACTTTAAAGGGTTGAGTTAAAAAGCGTTGCAGGCGACGTGCTCGCGCCACCGTTTTTTTATCTGCATCAGAAAGTTCATCCACCCCCAAAATTGCAATAATATCTTGCAAAGACTTATAGCCTTGAAGCAGGCGAATCACTTCAATAGCAGTATCATAGTGTTTTTTGCCCAAAGTACTTTCATTAAGTAAGCGCGAAGAAGATTCCAACGGATCCACCGCAGGATAAAGACCTTGTTCAGCCAAAGAACGCGACAAAACTGTGGTGGCATCCAAATGCGAAAAAGTGGTAGCCGGTGCGGGGTCTGTCAAGTCATCCGCCGGTACATAAACCGCTTGAACAGAAGTAATTGAGCCTTTATCGGTGGAGGCAATCCGTTCTTGGAGTTCGCCCAAATCGGTCGCCAGCGTTGGTTGATATCCCACGGCAGACGGCATACGTCCCAACATGGAAGAAACCTCAGAACCTGCCTGGGTAAAACGAAAAATATTATCAATAAATAAAAGGACATCCTTATTCAAAGTATCACGAAAATATTCAGCAATTGTAAGTCCTGACAAAGCCACACGAACCCGCGCCCCCGGTGCTTCATTCATTTGTCCAAACACAAGCGTTGCCTTAGAGTTTTTACCTTTAGGATTAATAACACCAGAAGCAAGCATTTCACGATAAAGGTCGTTGCCTTCACGGGAACGTTCGCCTACCCCCGTAAACACAGAATATCCGCCGTGCATCTTGGCTATATTATGAATCATCTCCATAATAATCAGGGTCTTACCAACCCCTGCCCCGCCAAACAGTCCTATCTTTCCCCCTTTGGGATAAGGACAAAGTAAATCAATTACCTTTATTCCCGTTTCTAAAATCTCTAAATGGGCAGAATGTTCCATAAAAGTGGGGGCCGGTTGATGGATTGAACGCTTTTCTTTTGTTTGAATCCGACCTAAATTATCCAACGGTGTTCCCAGCACATTCATCATCCGTCCCAAAGTTTCTATACCAACAGGAACTTGAATAGGGGCATGTGTGTTAATAACTGCTTGACCCCGAGCTAAACCTTCTGTATCTTGCATGGATAAGCACCGAACACGAGTGGCAGAAAGAAGACTTTCTACCTCTAGAACAATATCCGTCCCCTCTACTTGTAATGCATCCAATTGAGCTGGGTAATCCGATATCGGAAAATCAACATCCACCACAGATCCATGTATTTGAACAATTTTACCCGTCGCTTTCATTTATCCCCCTGACATAACACCACTCATCAACTGAATGGTTTGATTGGTTATTCTATCTTGACGCAAATGCCGGTACTCACGCGCTAAATCAGAAAGCATCTCGTCTGCGTTGTGTGTGGCGTTATCCATCGCTATCAGACGAGCTGCTTCATCACAAACAGCACTATCTAACAAAATCGTATGTACATAGGCTGTCAAATAAATTGGCAACATTTTTTCCAGCAACATTTTTTCATTTGGTTCATAATCATAGGCTTCTGGTCGGCGCGTTGTCGCCGTCAAAATTTCTGTATTCAATCGCCCCCAAGGTCCCGCAAGTTTTTTTTGTCCAACCGCTTTATAAAAAGCAGCTTCTTTGGAAGAAAAACGAGATTTTCCTGAAGAATTTCGGCGATGATAAAGATCATCAGGACGTGCAAAAAAATGCCATGGATTTTCATTTTCAAATGATTGATTCGGGATTAATTGGCGAATAGTAGGATGTTGGATAGCCATATTTTCAAAATGATTATAAACACAAAGACATGTGTCCGTCTTTTTACGTTGAAATGCTTCAATCAAATCCGTTGCCAAGCGCGTTGCAGAAAGATATCCTTGTTCTTTATCCACCGATTTCCGCGGAATAACATGCACAGCTAAATTCGGAAAAGCCCGCTTTAAAAATGCTGCTCCATGTGTTCCAAAACTGATCAGCTGAACCTGTTTTTTTTGGTTCAATAAATAATCAACCAATTCTTGAGTCTTTTGTAAAACAGACCAAATAGCTCCACCGTTCAACCCTGTGTCCGAAGTGATTACTGCGACCATATATTTTTCATCACATCCGCTTCCAGTTAAAAGAGAAGGCAATAAGGAAGTATCTTCTTGTTCTTGTCGTACAGATACAGCCCGAATCAACCGGCGCACTATACGATCCATTTCGACAAGATACGGCGTCGTTTGCAACAATTTAGCATGCTTTTTTTTAAGGCGAGCCAAAGCCACAACCTTCATGGTAGCAGTCATTTGACGTGTCCCTTTGACAGAAGAAATCCTTTGCCGTAACTGCTTCATTGAACGCATTAAGACCCCTTTTGAAAAGAGAGCAATTGTGCCTGAATAAACTTTTCTAAAGCTTTTGTTTCTTCCGAGGATAAATCACCGCTTTCGTCCAAACGTTTAATCCATTCCGGATGTTTTTTCATCATCTCTTTTCTGAAAAACAAAACAAAAGGCATCACTTTACCAACAGGTAATTCGTCCAAATAACCTTTAATACCAACAAATAAAGGAACTGCTTCTTCAGCCAACGATAAAGGCTGATTATTAGGTTGTTTTAAAAGTTCTGTTAAACGAGCTCCTCGATCCAGCATATGACGTGTTGCAGCATCCAAATCAGAGGCCAATTGAGAAAAAGAAAGAACTTCTCTGTATTGAGCTAATTCCAGTTTTAAAGAGCCTGCAATTCGCTTCATAAAAGCACTTTGAGCAGCACTTCCAACACGGCTTACCGATAATCCAACATTGATAGCCGGTTTGATGTTTTGATTGAACAAATCATTATCCAAATAAATTTGACCGTCTGTAATGGAAATAACGTTAGTGGGAATATAAGCAGACAAATCTCCTTCTTGTGTTTCAATGACAGGAAGCGCAGTCAAAGAACCACCACCATGAACATCATCTAATTGAGCAGCCCGTTCCAATAAACGAGAATGCAAATAAAAAACATCTCCTGGATATGCTTCTCGCCCAGCCGGACGCTTAAGTAAAAGTGACATTTCACGATAGGCTACAGCATGTTTGGATAAATCATCATAAAAAACAATGGCATGCATACCATTATCACGAAAATATTCTGCAATTGTTGTCCCTGCATACGGAGCTAAATATTGTAAACAAGCACTGTCTGAAGCTGAGGCAGAAATAATACAAGTATAATCTAATGCATCATGTTTCTTTAGTTCTTGCATGAAATGTCGAACACTGGATTGTTTTTGTCCAATAGCCACATAAATACAAAACAATTTTTCCGATAAATTTTTTGTATTTTTATTGTGTTCTCGTTGTGCCAAAATGGTGTCTAAAATCAGAGAAGTCTTTCCCGTTTGGCGATCACCGATAATAAGTTCTCTTTGCCCTCTACCAATTGGAACCAAAGCATCAATACCTGTTATCCCCGTATGCACAGAATGAACAACCGGTGAACGCGCAATAATTTCCGGAGCGGTTTGCTGTAAAGGGAGATCTGTTCCTTTAAGAGAAACCTTATCATCCAATGGGCCCCCTAAAGGATTTAAGACGCGTCCCAAAACCGACATCCCCGTCGGAACCGTCACTGCTTCATTGGTGCGATAAACAGCTTCATTTTCCTGAACAGATATTCCCCCTTCAATCAAACAGACATCCACTGAATCATCATTTAAATTTAGTGCCATACCAACAGCACCATTTTCAAAAATAACCTTTTCTCCGGCTTTCACAGAAGGCAATCCAAGAACATGAGCTACGGAATCTTGTACGGATTCAACTGTACCAACTTCTGTTAAAACAGCCTTTTCTTTCCATCCAGATAATATTTTTAACAGTTTTTTAGGAATATCCTGAAGGGCAATCCCATTTAAATTTTCCTGCTCTGCCACTCGACGAGCCAATTGCCATTTTCCCAAAAGTGAATCATCTAAAATAACTGAACCAAAATGGACTTTCAACCCTTCTTTTAAAGTCGGATTCAGAGCAAAATAACAAACTATTTTACAAGGAGTCAGTGCCTTTTTAATTTCATCGGCGATCAGTGTTTGTTGTCCTTCCGATAACGGATGGACACTTTCTATAATCACACGCATTTTTTCTGAAAGCATTTTTTTCTCCCTGACTAAAAATATCACAATTACAACACATTTGCAAGTATTTTCTAGCTTTTTAAATCGTTTTTGAGTATAATTTTTCCATGAATGAAAATTTAATCACAGTGAAACATGTTAAGGGAAGTCACTCTATGCGTTTAAAAATAGGGAAAAATGGAGAACCTATTTTAACGCTCCCTTATTGGATTCCAAAAAAAATGGGGCTTTTATGGGCGAATAAACAACGAGAATGGATTCAAAAAAACACTTTTAAACCAACACGATTTCAAGAAGGACAAAAAATTTTATTTTTAGGCCAAGAAATCATTATTCAACACACAGAAAAACGATTACAAACACACATCTTAGATGGAATTTTATGGGTTGGTGGAGAAAAAAGTTTCCTTCCGCGACGTGTGGCTGATTTTATTAAAAAGGAATTTCTGATTTATTTACGCAAAAAAGTTTTAGAAAAAGAAAAAATATTAAATGTTAAACATACTCGTTTAACCTTGCGAGATACCTCTTCACGTTGGGGAAGTTGTTCTTCTTCTGGGGCTTTAAGTTTTTGTTGGCGTTTAGCAATGACGCCTGAGTTTGTAATAGATTATCTGATTGCGCATGAAATAGCCCATTTAAAACATATGAATCACAGCCCTGTTTTCTGGAAAACTGTTATTGAATTAACCCCTTACAGTTATCAGGCTAAAAAGTGGTTGAAAGAAAACGCTCACCAAATTCCTATCCTAAAATAAACAGTTATTTTAAAATTTTTCCGGTTAAAGCGGTCGCACTGGCCCCAATAATTTTCACACGCATAATTTTTCCTAATTGAGATTTTGGAGCCTTGACAACTGTTCCTTGCATATAGGGCGTATAACCAACCAATTGGCCACACATCTTGCCGCATTCGGTCAAAAGAACATCTAATTCCTTACCAACGGTTGATTCATTAAAGGAACGCTGTTGAGATTGTAAAAGTTTTTGAAGCTTCATCAAACGACGGGTTTTGACTTCTTCCGGGATTTGATTTTTCATCAAGCTGGCCGGCGTCCCTGGTCGAGCACTGAATTTAAATGAAAATGAACTGGCATACTGAACACGTTCCACCACAGCCAATGTTTGTTCAAAATCTTCTTCCGTTTCACCAGGAAACCCTACAATAAAATCAGAAGAAATAGCAATATCCGGGCGCACAGAACGAAAATCGGCAATTATTTTTTCGTATTCTGCCACAGTATATTGACGATTCATCGCTTTTAAAATCCGATCTGATCCGGCCTGAATCGGCAAATGAATATAAGGCATTAATTTGGGCGTATCAGCATGTGTATTGATTAAATTTTGAGTGATCTTACTGGGATAAGAAGTTGTATAACGAATACGTTCTAAACCATTTATTTTTGCTACATCACGGATAAGATCCCCCAAATCACGTCCTTTATCCCCATGCCAGCAATTCACATTTTGTCCCAAGAGCATAATTTCTTTTGCACCAGCTTTTACAAGAGCTTTAGCTTCAGCTAAAATTTCTTTAGATGGGCGAGAATATTCACACCCTCGTGTATAAGGGACAACACAATAGGAACAAAAATTATCACACCCTTCCTGAATTGCCAAAAAAGCATTAGCAGGACTGGTTTTGAGCATCGGCAAATTATCAAATTTAGATTCAGCTGGAAAATCCGCCTGAATAACACGTCCTTGATCACGCACATATTTAGCAATCAATTCGGGAAGTTGATGATAATTTTGTGGGCCAATAGCAATATCAATTAATGGAGAACGACGCAAAATTTCTTTACCTTCTGCCTGCACCACACAACCAGCCACCACAATTAAACTCCCTTTTTTTCTAACTTTAGCTAAACGACCGATTTCAGAAAATAATTTTTCAGATGCTTTTTCCCGAATATGACATGTATTAAGCAATATCACATCTGCTTTTTCAGGTGCTTCGGTGGGTTCATATCCATGCACCGCCAAAGCCCCCACCATACGATTGGAATCATATACATTCATTTGGCAACCAAATGTTTTGACGAATAGAAATTTTTTATTCATTTAGAAGATACCTTTTTCTTTTGCTTCTTTTCAATATAAATATTCATGCGTTCCTTTAATTCATTCATTGCCTGTGTTCGCGTGAGCTTATTTTTAAGACGTTTTTCAAAATCAGGATACTCTTTTTCCGATAAAACTTCTTTTGCCATAGCTAACATTTTACGCGTTTTCCAACGTGAAGCATCCTTTAATGCCGCCTGTCTTTTTTCTGGTGTAATCGAATATCCTGTTAACAAGGACATTGTCCGTTCAGGAGGCGTTCTCGTTAAGCTGGGATAATACCATTTGTTTTCAGGACGTTCTGAAGCCAGAAGCAGTAAAGTATAAGGATGTTGGATTTCTCCACCAAAATCATCAGGATTATCAGATACTTTTTCAAGCTTTTTCTGGTATTCTTTTAACTTTTTTCGACGCTCCGGAGAAGTATCAAAACTTTGAAATAATTCTGCCAATTTAACTTGTGCTTCTGCATTCCCGTTTTCTGCAGCCAGTTGATACATATAAACAGCAGACATTTCATCTTTTTGAACACCCAATTTACCATTCAAATAAGCATCCGCCATTTTCATTTGAGAATCATCATCATTAAAATTAACCGCACAAAAATACAAGAGGCCGGCTTCAGAATCTTCCTTGTCTACACGACGATATTTTTCCGCCAAAGGGCAAGCAGCCAAAGCCGAAAAAGCGTCAAGAAAAACAGTCATAATAAAAAAGAAAGCAATTATTTTTCTAAAACAACGTCTACCCATTTGACCTCCTGTGTTTTTGATAAATAAGTCCCAAAAAAGGCTTGTTCCATTCCGGGATGTAAAATTCCGGATGATAAATGTATTTCTTTTTCAAATAAAACCTTTCCATCTGCACCGTATCCAAACGCATAAACTTGAGGAGGAACAAGCAAACTTTCTGAAGAAACATTTTTTAAAACACCTTCAATCAGCAATGCATCTTCTGTTGGGCTTTTACGAAAGCGAACCGATTGAATAGAAAAAGCTTCTTTAGTAGGTGGAAGTTCTTTGGTATCTTCATCAAAAATTAAGGGAATATCATCAGAAAAAGAAACTGTTTTCTTTTGAATAGGGTATTTTTTTTGAAGAGAGTGATGAGAATTAGGGTAAAATCTGTTCGATGGAGCCGAAAAAGAAAAATCCAGCATTAAAAAATCCCGATGAATCCACCCCAAACAAGCCAACACAAATAATAAAAGTAAAGACAGGATAAGAAGAGTAAAATGGTGAGATTTTCTTTCCGGTTGGACAGGTAAAAAAACCTCGGGTAAATTTGAATGATCAGCTGGCGCTTTTATTTTTTTAATCGTCAATTTTTCAGTTTTTGAATGAACAGATAAAACAGCATCTTTTGGTGGAATCAATTCAATCTTTTCAGAAACTTCTTCTGCTTCAGTCGGTTGAAATTCAAAGAGGTTTTGGCAAGCAGAACATTGCATCTTTTTGCCCTTTTTCAAATTGATTTCAGGTGGAATTTGATACCTGGCAGAACATTTTGGACATGTAATAATCATTTTTTTCTTTCCCTTTTTAAAAAAATGGTGTACATATAGTATATACTTGTTTTCAAAAAAAGATGCAACACTTTTTAAAAAAAGGATAAAAAAATGACATCAAATGAGACTCTTTCACCTGTTATCGCTGAATTTAATGGCGTATCCTTTCGATATAAAGGAAATGCAGATGTATTAAAAGATATCCATTTTTCTTTGGCTCCAGGGTCATTTCATTTTATGACAGGCGAAAGCGGTGCTGGCAAGACATCCCTTTTAGGCTTACTTTATTTAGATCATCTGCCGACAAAAGGTCGTGTTCGCTTATTCGGGCAAACAGTGGATTCTTTATCTCGGTCTGCCAAAGCAATGATTCGGCGACAAATTGGTGTTGTTTTTCAAGATTATCGTCTGCTGGATCATCTGACTGCATTTGATAATGTGGCCTTACCTTTACGACTGATTGGGGAAAAAGAAGCCGAAATTCGTCGTCATGTTTCAGAATTGCTGACATGGGTGGGCTTGGAAAAACAAATGCGTTCATATCCTCAAGAACTATCCGGGGGAGAACAACAGCGTATCGCCATTGCTAGAGCTGTTATTCACAAACCTGCATTATTATTGGCTGATGAACCAACAGGAAATGTAGATGATGCTATGGCAAAAAGATTACTTCACTTGTTCTTAGAACTCAATAAATTAGGAACAACAGTCGTAGTCGCCACTCATAATATGGAATTAGTCAAAACTTTTAAGTTTCCGCAACTACATCTGACCCATGGGAAATTAGATTTGATTCCACCCTACTCTTCTTATACGGAAATGGCTTCTAAACTTTTAAATAAAGGAAGTAAAAATGCGTAAGAAAAATGACTTTTTATTCACAAAAGATAAAACTCGATTCTATTTTCCGTGGATGTGTTGGCTATTAGTCTTTATCGGCACCTTTATTTGCGGTGGAGGAATGTTGGTTTATAATTCATTATCCAGCTGGCAAAAAGGCGTTTCTGAATCATTGACAGTCCAAATCAACACCTATGATGAAGAAGGACGCGACAGAGGAGATTTGGTCGGCATGGATATTGAAAAAGCCTTGTCAATTTTAAGAACAACACCAGGAGTCATCGGAGCTAGTGTTTTAACAGAAGAACAGATGAATGAACTGATGGCCCCTTGGATAGGTGCTGATGTAGCCATCAATTCTTTACCCATTCCAAAATTAATTGACGTCGCTGTTGATCCTGAAAATCCACCCTTTTTAGAACAATTAAAAATGGATCTGTCTGTTCATGTACCGGCTGCCACAATGGATAGTCACCGAATTTGGTTAGCAAAATTAATAAAATTATCTAACCATATTTTGCAATTCATCATTTTTATCTTGGGATTACTGGCTTTAACAATTTCGTTTACTGTTATCTATACGACACGTTCCACCTTAAAAATTCATGAATCCATCATCAAATTGGTTCACATGATGGGAGCTAAGGATTTTTTCATTACAAACAGGTACGCATTTTATAATTCAAAGCACGCTTTCGTCGGCAGCGCCCTAGGAACAATATGCGCTTTACCGTTGCTATGGGTGGTTATTTTATTTTTCCAAAGAACTTCCGACACTGTTTTACAAACTCAATTTTCCCTGATACAGTGGGGGATTTTAGCTGGCATTCCGATTATCGTTGCATTGCTATCCTTTATAACCACATTTAAGACAGTTCTTTCCTATTTAAGGCGATTTTTATGACAAATTTACTAAAAACTTCTTTATGTTATTTATTTTTCTTGATGGGAGCTTTTTGGGTAATCGGATTTATTATATTCGTTTATTCCGCAATTAGTTTAAAATATCATCCTCTTGAAAAAGCTGAAGCAATTGTAACTTTGACCGGTGGAAGTGATAGAATTGCAGAATCTTTGAATTTATTAAAGGATAAAAAAGCCCCTCTTTTGTTTATTTCCGGCGTTAATGAAAATGTCACAGGATATCATTTATTAAAAGAGGTTCCCAAAGAATTGGAAGAAAAAATTGAATTAGGCTATCAAGCCAAAACAACACAAATGAATGCAGAAGAAACAGCCGAATGGGTAAAAAAGAATAACATCAATTCTTTTATTTTGGTAACCAGTTTTTATCATATGCCCCGCAGCTTATTAGAAATGAAATATATGCTATCTGATTTAGAAATCATCCCTTATGCTGTTTTCCCCAAAAACTTCGGCCAAAATACAGCTTGGATTCACACGCGTTATGCTTGGCAGTTATTTTTAGAATATCATAAATTTTTAATCGTTTATCTTTTAAGAAGGAGTTAAAGATGATTCGTTCTATTTTATTTTTAATCTGTTTTTATTTATTCACTGCAGTTACTTTTGTTGCTATGCTACCACTGTTGGTTCTTCCCAGAAAAATAGAGTACATTTTTTTGAGCTTTTGGACTAAAGGAGTACAATGGTTGTTAAAGTTTTTCTGTAACATTAAAATTCAGGTGAAAGGTTTAAAAAATCTACCAAAGAAAAACGGGTATATTGTTGCTGCCAAACACCAATCTGCCATGGAAACAGCTTTATTTCACAGTTTGGTTCCAAATGTGTTTTATGTTTTTAAAAAAGAATTATTGTGGATGCCTATTGCCAATTTACACGCTTTAAAAACAGGCTGTATCCCCATTGATAGAAGTTCTGGAACAAAAGCCATGCGTACAATGTTAGAAAAAACAAAAAAGCATCTATCTGAGGGATTAAATCTGATTATTTTCCCAGAAGGGACACGGGTAGCACCCGATGCCCCTACTAAATGCGCTCCGGGAATTGCTTTTTTATATGCCAACTGTAATGTTCCAGTGATTCCTGTAGCGTTAAATACCGGCTATTGTTGGGGGAAAAATAAAACCCTTAAAAAATCAGGAACAATAACTATTTCTTTCCTTCCTCCTATTCAACCGGGATTGGAAAAACGTCAATTTCTGCAAAGGTTAGAAACAGAATTAGATGCTGAACAGAAAAAACTTCCACATCCACAAAAAGGATAAAAATGCAACTGCTTGAAAAAAAATTCTTAGCACTTTATTCAGATACAGCTTTACAAGAAGTAGAGGTTGCTTTTGTGTCAACAGACGGATTGGATATTTCAAAAGTTGACAGTTCTTTCTCTCGTCCTTATTCTTATGATTTAAAAGATAAGTTATTAAATATAACATCTGAACAGTTAGCTGACAGGAAAGCAATAGATGCTTTGGATAAAGAGGTTACCAATTTTTTTATCGAGATCCTTAAAGAAGCAAAAGAATCATTCCCCCAAAAAGCTGACTATATTACTGTCATGGGACCTATTATTAAAAATTCAACTGACGATAAATATGCTATTGAATTAGGAAATTTTGAAACTATGGCCAATTACTTTCAAATACCTGTTATTGGACATTTTATGCAAACTGATTTAATGGCGGGGGGAACAGGAAGCCCTTTAAAAGCTGTATTTTGGGAAACAATGGCACGAAAGATAGAAAAGCCAGTTGTAATTGCTAATATAGGGGGTATTTTAAAACTAATTTACTTAGGCGTCAATGGAGAAATTATTGGATTTGATGCCGGTATTGGCCTGTCATTGATGGATGAATGGGTCTTTCGAAGAACTGGTCAAAGTCAGGATGATGACGGGTGGCTTTCAGCCCAAGGAAAAGCAGATAAAAAGGTGGTAAAAGCCCTTTTAAAACATCCTTTTTTATCACAAAATCCACCAAAAGCTGTTGAACCAGAAGATTTCGATTCTTTATTGGGGCAATTGGAGGGGTTATCACCGGCTGATGGTTGTGCAACATTAGTTTCCTTTTTTGTGGAAACATTAAAAAAAGCAGAACAATTTTTACCAGAAAAAGCTTTTGCTTGGATTTTAACAGGAGGCGGTTTAAAAAATCCAAGCTTAACATTAGCTTTACGTCAGGCTTTTAATATCCAAAAGGCAAGTGATTGTTTTGCATTCCATGAACATTTAAATGCCATTGGAATTGCTTTCTTGGGGGCTAGACATTTAGTCAATCTTCCCATCAGTTTACCAACAACAACAGGGGTAGCCGAGGCTATCAGTGGTGGGGAAGTTTTTGATCCTGCACCCGATAAATAAAAATTTTAGATTTAAAAGCAAAAAGACGAGAATCCACAATTTTTTGGGGATTCCAACCACGAATTTCAAAAACTTCAGAAATCACTATAGCAGAAGGTTTCAGGGCTTTCTTAAGCCTGTTCCCTAGCCCAGGGATATGAGCAAGATAGCAAAGAGCAATGTCCAAATGTTTTAAATTTTCTTTCATCAGATCTGCTCGAATGATGTGGGTGTTTTTATATTTTTTAAGGCGACGTTTAGCTATATTGAAAGGAAGGGGATCCCATTCATAACCAAAGAATTTATGTTTGGGGAATTGGGGGGCAAGTCCGGCCAGCAAAGAGCCATCGCCACAACCCAAATCGGCAACATTCAAGGGCTTTTTAGCCCCGTTTAAGAGTTTAGAAACTTCAGAAATAACTGTTTTTTTTGATTTACCAAATGAGGGGATGTAAGGGGGATTATCCCAG
>JAGCFA010000094.1 GCA_017650375.1 Alphaproteobacteria bacterium
GATAGCAATCGCCATACCAATAGCCATTCAAAGAACCTCCAGTTGTCGAAGAATGGACTAATGTAAGCGAATTCATCTCACTTTGGCATAATCCCTTTTCCACTAAATCTTCATCTGTTAGGGATTCTCGAGCCCTAACTTTATCCCCTATCTTTATCCCACCGTATTGATTTTGATTTAATATCTCTAAACATGTCGCCTTACTTAAACCTTCAATGGGCTCCAAAAAGTATGAAATACACGCATTTTCAAAAACCAACAACGATACCCTTGCTTTCTCTTCTGGTAATTCAATCGTTATTCCATCCTTCGTATTTGCTTCCGGATAAATAAGCTTTATTCGAGGATTGTTTTTTCCCTTGGGTGGTTTTACCGGTTGTAATTTATAACGAACCGATAGTTCCGTTACCTGTTTGACCGTTTCCTTACGCTTTAAATATTTACGAAGAGCATCATATCCAAGTAAGCTGGCTATAATCAATATCGCTATCACAACCAATACCGATATCGTCTCCAATAATGTCCGACCAGTTTCGTTATTTCGAGTACGAGATATCATGTTGTTCCCCTTTCGTAAGCTATCTAATTTTTCAAAGTCTAGCAACGATAAATCACAATGTCAAGGAAATTTTTTCTTGCAATTTTTAAAAAATCAGGTATAATAGCGTCGTTTGACAAGGTCAAGCAGGGATTATTCCACCCCTGGAGGGGATAATTCTTTAACAATTTTTATAAGGAAAATATTATGATTCAAGCTGTACAATTATCCGCTACAAAGCGGGAAAAAGCTGGTAAGGGGGCCTCTCGGGCAGTACGTCGGAGTGGTTTCGTCCCAGCAGTCGTTTATGGGGACAAATTAGCACCCGAAATGATTTCTATTGAAGAAAAATTCTTAGTCGCTGAAATGAACAAAAAAGGTATTTGGACACGTCAATATGAAATTAACGTGGATGGAAAAGATAAACATTTGGTTTTGTGCCAAGATATTCAAAAACATCCTGTTTCCAATCGTCCAATTCATGCAGACTTTTTGCGTATTTCCAAGAACTCTGTCCTCACTTTGGATATTCCTTTGCAATTTGTGGGTACCGAAGTGGCTCCTGGACTTAAGAAGGGCGGTGTGTTGAACGTCATTCACCGTACCATTGAAGTCAAATGTAAAGCCGATAACATTCCTGAAAGCTTTACCATTGATTTATCCAAAGCTGAAATCGGAACTTCTTTCAGTGCTTCCGAAATTAAAATGGCTGATGGTGTGAAATTAGCTGCACACGAAGACTTCGTTGTTGTAACAATTGTGACGCCTCAAGAAGATACAGCCGATACACGTCCTCAAGCTGCTGCCGCAACAGCTGAAGCTGCTGCTGCACCTGCCGCTGATGCAAAGGCTGAAGAAGCAAAACCAGCTGAGGAGAAAAAATAATGCGATTGTTGGTTGGGCTTGGCAATCCTGGTTTAGGCTTCGCAAAGACCCGCCACAATATGGGATTTATGGCGGTGGACGAAATTGTCCACCGCTTTTCCTTTACCCCATGGAAGAAAGCCTTTAAAGGACAAGTTTGTTCTGGTGAAATTGAGGGAGAAAAAGTCGTCCTTTTAAAACCTGAAACTTATATGAACTTGTCGGGGGAAGCGGTTCAAGAGGCTGTCCATTTTTATAAATTAACACCTGCGGATGTCATCGTTTTTCATGATGAGTTTGATTTGCCCGTTGGCAAAATGAAAGTCAAAGTGGGCGGAAGTCCTGCGGGGCACAATGGACTAAAAAGCATTGATAGCCATATTGGGCCTGAGTACATGCGCGTTCGTATTGGTGTGGATAATGATAAGCAAATCTCAACACCTGATTATGTTCTTGGAAAACCCAGTGCAGAAGATTTTAAAATCTTGGAAAATGAATTTAGTCAAATCGCCGAGAATGTAAATTTCCTAATTCAGGGCGACATATCAGGCTTTTTAAATAAAATCAAATGACACAGGAACTGATCAAAGCTGCTGCCTATTTATTGGAAAAAATTGAACGACGCCCTGCCCCAGCAGGTGAAATGATTAATACTTATTTGGCAACTCATAAATACTTAAAAGGCGAAGCGAAGAAGGAATTTTTGGCCTTGGTATGGGGTGTGATTCGGGCAAAGGCAAGGCTGATGTGGGCTTATCCTGAAGCCAGTTGGCAAGAACGGATTGAAAAATTTTTTGAAAGTGGACTTCCTGATGTTTCAAAGGCGCCTAAGTATATCCAATGGGAAGTACCCGAATGGTTTTTGAATCATGTTCCTGAAGCAGAAAAAGAATTACCTGCCCTTTTGGAAACACCCCCTATTATTTTGCGGGCAACAGAGAATCGTGAGGAAGTTTTAAAGGCTTTGCAGGCGGAAGGAATTGAATGCGATGGGTGTGAAAAGTCACCGTTTGGAATTTTCTTAAAAGAATATGCCAATTTAAAGAACACAAAAGCATGGAAGCAAGGTTTGATAGATGTGCAAGATGAAGGAGCACAATTGGTGGCTTTGGATATTGGAGTGGAGCCAAAGCAAAGCGTGTTTGATTTTTGTGCAGGAGCTGGTGGAAAATCGCTGATCTTTGCGCAGATGATGCAGAATAAGGGCTTCATTCAAGCCTATGACATTACCCCAAAAAAGTTGTTTGAACTGGTCAAGCGTGCCACACGGGCGCATATCAGTATTATCAAAATTATTTTAAAACTGGAAAAACCAGATAAAAAGTTTGATCATGTGGTGGTGGATGCCCCCTGCTCTGGCTGTGGCACATGGCGCAGATCCCCTAATCTACGTTGGAATTTAACTGAAAAACAATTAGCACATATCGTCAAGGTGCAAGGCGAGATTTTGGAGCGCGCCTGCCAATATGTAAAACCGGGACATTATTTAAGCTATATTACCTGTTCTCTGACGCGAGATGAAAATGAAGAACAGGTGGAAAAATTTTTAAAGTCGCACCCGAATTTTCGCGTCATTAAACAAAAGCGATATTCCCCCTATCGCACAGGAACAGATGGTTTTTTCCTGTCAATCATGCAAAAAGGTTAACCTTATCGGGGATTGCCGTATTTATTAGAGATCTTTTGTCCTGGTAAACATAGAAGAACAAGCCAAATAATCGAAACAATCGGCAGGGAGAATCCTGCCAACACAAGTAGAATTCCCATTATTGTTCTCATTTCAGAGCTGATCGGCATCCCTAAATAAGAATAGAAAATGCTTATAAAAGCAAGTCCAGATAACCCCAACAAAATCCAAATAGGTGCCAAGGCAAGAAGAGCACTTTTCCCCAAATCGTGAAAGCGACGAACTGTAACTGCTAAGTTCGGGAATAGCATAACAATTCCCAAAAGAACATATGGAACAGTGGCAAATATTTCATCATCCTTAACAATAGAAATGATACCAAATACCAAATTAAAAACAAAAGCAACCAACATATTAAATAAATATGGCCACCAATATTCCGCCCGAGTGGCACGTCCACGCCAGACAAAACTTTTTTTCCAATAATCTTTGTAGGCCTGCGTCGCCGTAATATCAGAAGAGGAAGCATCTAAAAGTTTTATTTTGGTTGCTTCAAATTCAGCTTCAGAAATAATTCCTTTTTCTTTTAATTCAAAAAGTTTTTCAATTTCTTTTAAATCTGTCATTTTTTTCCTTTCGTTTTAAAATTAATCATTGATTCTAAATTAAAGAAGACATTTTCCACGGCTTTCCGCAAATTGAACAATTCCTTGCCCATCAAAAAATATTAAGACCGAGCATTCCCCTTGTTTATAAGCCCACATTTGTTTTTCTTGTTCATGACGAATAATAACCGGATTGCCATAGTTTTTTTTTATATCTTGTATTTGCTTTCCCTTTAGATCTGTCATCTCAATCCCCCGAGAAAAAGAACAGCCGGCCAATAACAAAAAAATTAAAAGTATTCTTTTCATACAAAGCATACTAAGTTAATCTTTAAAAAAAATCAAGCTTTTTTAAAAAAAGAATTGACACTTTTTCAAAAAGACGTTAGAATTTTCCAATAACTACAAAGAGGGGAGATTTTATGCAACAACAATGTCGTCCAGTTTGTCGAGGAAAAAAAATAACAGCTAAAGATTTACAGTCTTTGATTGAATGGCATATCAACTATTCACTGTCTAAGCAAGTATCTGAAGCTCACAAAAGTCATTTATTTACGGCTTTGGCTTTAGCTGTAAGAGATTTAACCATTGACGGGATGTTCAAAACCGCTGCACGCAACAAAGGAGCCCAGAAACGAGTTTACTATCTTTCTTTAGAGTATTTGTTAGGTCGTTTGTTGGTCAATAATCTCAGCAATTTGGGTATATTAGATTTATTAGATGATATTCATTTGGATAATCCCATCCCCTTAAAAGAAGTTATCGACGAAGAACCGGATCCTGCTTTGGGTAATGGCGGATTGGGGCGATTAGCGGCCTGTATTTTGGATGCTGTCGCAACAGAAGGATTGCCTGGCTATGGCTATGGTATCAATTATCAATTTGGTTTGTTCAAACAATATTTTGAAAACGGTTGGCAGAAGGAACGTGCTGATTCATGGTTGGAAACTGCCTCTCCTTGGCAAATTGAACGGGCAGATAGAGCTTGTCTGATCCCTATGGGAGGCGAAATTATTTATGAAGAAAAAAACGGGCAGCGATTTCCCAGATGGATTAACACCAGCCAGCTGATCGGCGTTCCATACGATATGCCCATCGTTGGATTTGGCGGTAAAACCGTTAATTATTTGCGTTTATTTGCTGCCAAAGCAACCAATACTTTGGATTTAGATTTGTTTAATAAGGGCGGTTATGTGGCGGCTGTTGAAGAAAACATTAAAGTAGAAACAATCTCTAAGGTTTTATATCCGTCTGATAATATTGCCCAAGGAAAATTCTTACGATTAATGCAACAATACTTTTTCGTTTCTTGTGTCATGAATGATGTTTTAAGACGTTTTTCAGAAGAACATCTTCCCTTGGATGAATTACCAAATAAAGTTGTTTTGCAATTAAATGATACTCATCCGACATTGGCTATTGCAGAATTGATGCGTTTGTTGATAGATGTCTATGGCTTGGAATGGGATCGCGCCTGGAAAATCACTCAAGGTTGTATGGCCTATACGAATCATACTCTGCTTCCAGAAGCTTTAGAAAAATGGCCTGTCGCCTTGTTTGAAAGAGCTTTGCCAAGACATTTATTAATCATCTATGAAATTAATGAATGGCTGATGCACCAAATACGTCAAAAATATCCAAACGATAATGCTAAATTGGCACGCATGTCTTTGATTGAAGAAGGGCAGGACAAACAGATTCGCATGGCTAATTTAGCTATTGCCGGCAGTTTTTCTGTTAACGGTGTTGCAGAAATTCATACCGAATTAGTTAAGCATAAACTGGTACCCGATTTTTATGATATGTGGCCAGAAAAATTCAACAACAAAACAAATGGGGTTACCCCAAGACGTTGGGTGTTACAAGCAAATTCTTCTTTGGCCGATTTTATTACAAAAAATATCGGGAATCAGTGGATAACCCAATTAGATGAATTGCGTAAATTGGAAAAGCTTACAACCGATTCAGCTGCCTTAGATCAAATCAACACAATTAAGCATAAAAATAAAGAACGTTTATCTGATTATATCGAACAAACATTGGGAATTCGTTTGAACCCAGATGCTATTTTTGATTGCCAAGTCAAGCGTATCCATGAATACAAACGTCAATTATTGAATGCTTTTCATATTATGCATCAATATTTAAGTTTTGTAGAGGATGGCGTAGAACCTGCCACCCCTAAAGTGTATATTTTTGGAGGAAAAGCTGCCCCCAGTTATGATTTTGCTAAGTTGACAATCAAATTAATTAATAATATCGGCAGTATTGTGAATAATGACAAACGTTTGAAAGATCTGTTAAAAGTTGTCTTTATTCCTGATTATAAAGTGTCTAATGCCGAATTGATTATTCCAGCAGCCGACATCAGTGAACAAATTTCAACAGCCGGCTTTGAAGCTTCCGGTACCAGTAACATGAAGTTGGCCATGAATGGAGCTTTAACTTTGGGAACCTTAGATGGTGCAAATGTGGAAATTTTACGCGAAGTCGGAGAAGAAAATTTCTACTTGTTTGGTCTGACAGCCGAAGAAGTAGCAGAACGACACTTAAACGGAACACATCGTCCTTGGGATTATTACAATAATGACCCAAACATCAAACGTTTGATGGATTCTTTACAATCCGGATTTTGGGCACCAGGGGAAGACAAGGATCTATTTGCCCCTATTTTCCAAAATATCATGTTTAAAGATTTTTATATGCTGTTAGCAGATTTTAATTCTTATTGTTCAATTCAAGAAAAAATTATCCAAGATTTTACAGATCGTCCTTTATGGGCTAAAAAATCTTTACTTAATATTGCGCGATCCGGTATTTTTTCTATTGACAGAACCGTGGCAGAATATGCAAAAGATATTTGGCATGTATCCCCTGTAAAGGATAAAAATGGCTGAAATGTTACGTTTTTTTGGACGTCGCAAGGGAAAACCTATCCGTTCCGGACGGGCTGAGTTGATGGACAAGTGGTTACCAAAATTAACAGTAAAAGTACCAGTCAAAGGAAAAATTAAATTAGAAAAGCAATTCAAAATCATTCCTGAATCCATTGAATTGGAAATCGGTTTCGGTGGTGGAGAACATTTAGCTGAGGTGGCTCGATTGCAACCAAAAACCGGATTTGTAGGTGCTGAACCTTTTCAAAACGGGGTTGCTTCGTTATTAGCACACTTGAACGGTTCACACGAGACAGGAAGCGGGGAATTAAAACTGACCAAGGGGCGTGTGGATAATATACGTATTTGGCCCGGTGATATTCGCGAATTGTTTGATAAATTTCCAGATGGCATTTTCAAAAGGATTTATTTACTTTATCCAGATCCGTGGCCTAAAAAAAGGCATGCAGAACGCCGTTTTATCAATAATTATAATATCCCACATCTATATCGGTTGTTGGCTGATGATGGCGAATTGATGTTGGCTACAGATGTTGCTCCTTATGTGGATTGGGCTTTGGAAAAAATGGCTGAATCAAGCCTTTTCCAACAAACGAAGAAGACCATTCATATCCCCCCTAAAAATTGGGTTCCAACACGTTATGAAAAAAAAGGGATTGCCGCAGGACGCACCCCTACTTATCTGATTTTTAAGAAAAAAATAAAAAAAATGAAAAAAGTGCTTGACGGAAGCAAAAAAAATAGGCTATGATAGACTTATCCAAACAAAAGGAGACAAAATGAATTATAAAACAGTTGCCGCAAAAAATGGAAAAGAAGTCCTGATTTCAGGGTCTTTTACCTTCCGCGATCATGACACTTTTTTTGAAGTAGTCGCTATGATTAAGACCGGCTACGATAAAAAAGTGGTTTTGAATTTGGCTGAATGTGACTTTTTGGATTCTGCCGCACTGGGTATGTTGGTAATTGCCCATGACGAAGCTTTGGCCAAGGGTGTTGAGCTGACCTTAAAAGGTGCGACAGGCAAAGTTAAAGATGTGCTATACGCTGCCAGATTTGATACTTTGTATGATTTTGAAGACTAAGAGGTTCGACTGTGGAACGCGAGGTCAATTTTAACATTTTAAAAAATGGCGAAGGCAACTTGATGTTGTTGGTGCATGCTCGTATGGGGGGCGTGGAAGACAGCAAGGTCGTCTATGACGGTGGGCAGATGGCTTTGTTGCATCGGACCGAAGAAGATGTCGTGGCATTGGATCACATTCATCCAGCCGTCAGAGCTGATTTAAAGAAAAAGAAAGAAGTTTTGGTTGTAGAAGTGAACGGGGGGGCGATTATTCGCGAATATATGGCCTCTGTTCAGCCAGTAAAAGCCATCGCTGCTTAGTGAATTTTGAACAAAAAAAGTCCCCTTTTAAAGGGGATTTTTTGGTGCGGCCAAGAAGACTCGAACTTCCACGGATCGCTCCACAAGCACCTCAAGCTTGCGTGTCTACCAATTCCACCATGGCCGCGATAAGAGTCATTGTATCAGATTTTTATAAAATCGTCAAGGATTATTTTTTCCGACAATAAGTGCCATCATGGTAGCGTAAGTTACCACACTTATCACATTCGTCCTTGTAGGCAAAAACATTAGAAGATACAGCGCACGAATAGCATTCATCACCTGCACTCATAAATCTTGGATTTACAGTACCATCGCACTGAGCACACATTTCTGCTGTTGGTTTAGATCCATGAAATTGTCCTTGATAGGAACAAGGATAGGTGTAATAGCTACCATTATGAATCATGGTTATAAAACGTGGTGATTCTGTATTCTTACATACTTTTATATCTTCTGGAGTACCCGGTAACTCATCATCAGTGCTACACGGAAAGCATAATCCCACACAAGCAAACCCAGTAAATTTAAATTCCCCTTCAGGACAATCTTTAAGAGCACAATAACCATTTACCATTTCTCTTGGAGTAGATGTATTATTACATTTGGCACATTCAGTAGTGTTACTTGGAACAGGCTTATGGTGAGAGCATGGATAGCAGGTGCTATTATTATCCATAAATCTTGGATAAGAAGTGTTTTCGCATTGGGCACATTCAGTAGTGCTAGTTGAAACACCCTCTTCGTAAGAACACGAATAGCAGGTGAAACCTTTTCTAAATCCACCTGTTGTGGGATATTCAGCATTACAAGTCAGAAAACAATAATCCCCTATTTGTACCCGATTGGAACACTTGTCGCATTCAGTTGAGGAAGTGAAAATAAGACTATTGTAAGAGCACGAACGGCAGTCGTCCTGATAAGACCTAATCCCATCGCAATTGGAATCACATTGGGCGACATACCAACCGGAATTACAGACACAGACACTATTTGTTATTGTGCCGTTGCCAGAACATCCGGTTGGACCTTCACAATAGGTACCATAATAGCCTTCGAAACAAACGCAAGCCCCATTTGTTACTGTCCCATGACCGAAACAAGCATTAGGATTTACATTCTCACAGGAAGTCCCATCATAACCTTTGTCACAAGAGCAACCACTGGCAGTCATTTTCCCATGGCCAGAACAAGTAAGGGTAAGTTTACAAAAATTATCATACATTTTCCGGTTAGGACAGAAATTGCATTCAAAAGTGCTGGTAGAAATATCAGTGGGTTCAGAACATGAATAGCAGTCACCACTAGCACTCTTAAACCCACCAGTTGTGGGATAAAGAGTGTTACAACCAATATAGGTCAGGGCACACTTATCGTCATCCATTTCCCGAGGATATAATGATGTATCAGGACACCTGCCACATTCAGAGGATTTAAAGGCATATTTTTCATTGCATGAATGGCAATGACCATCTACATCTTTCCAGCCTTCACAATCATATTCACACAGATTGCCATACCAACCGGAATTACAGACACATTGGCCTGCGGGAGTCTTTGTTCCATGGCCAGAACAATCATGAGCCAATACACACTTACCATCTTTCATTGTACGAGGCGTAGTCGAATTGTCACATTTGGCACATTCGGTGGCAGTGGTGGAAACGTCTTCAGAGTAAGAACACGGATAGGACAGTTCATCTGACATAAATCGTGGATACGCTGTCCCCATACAGAAGTCAGATTCTTCAGCACTGGCTCCCAGACGGTATGAGTAATTGC
The DNA here is from genome assembly GCA_017650375.1 of Alphaproteobacteria bacterium. Lineage (GTDB taxonomy): Bacteria > Pseudomonadota > Alphaproteobacteria > CAAHEQ01 > UBA3637 > UBA3637. Next base: position 9,701 of record JAGCFA010000094.1, read on the forward strand.
ACGAGCGACAGTCGCCTCCAGTATCCCTAAGCTCACCCCTTGCATGACAGGTCGCTGAGCTTGGAGCACAAATCTCACCATAATAATAATGAGGAACCATTTCCCGTGGATATGGGGTATTATCACAGGCAGCACATGCGTTGGCGTCGACGACTTCAGTATAGGGTTTAGAACATGGATAGCAGGCCATACCAAACCCGCCAGTTGTAGGGTAAAGAGCGTTACATGCGGCAGAGGTCAGAACACAATAATCCGTCCCCTTATGAGTAACCATTTTCCGGGGATATGGGGTATTATCACAGGCAGCACACGCGTCAGCAGTAGTAGCAACCACAGAGGACTCAGAACATGAATGGCAGTACCGAGAACCATTAACTTCTTCCACAAAACCACCCGTTGTAGGATAAAGGGCGTCACAACTGCTTGTCATTGGGACACACAGATCATTAATCATTTCCCGAGGATATAATGTATTAGAACACCTGTTACATTCAGCGGCGGTAGAGGGAACACCACTGGAGTGAGAACACGAAAAGCAAGAGCCAGTCTGATAACTATAGCCAGTATAGCCAGTTCGAGTGAAATAAGCCCTAAACCAACCTTCAGGATAAAGAGTATTACATCCGGCAGAAGTCAGAGCACAATAATTTTTCCCATTATTAGTAATTATTTCCCGGGGATAGTTTGTCCCATCACATTCGGCACATGCATCGGCGCTGGTATTAGAAACAACATTAGCATCGGAGCACGGAGAACACCAGGAATAATTATCACTTCTAAAACCACCTGATGCAGGATAAAAAGCATCACATCCTGCCTTTGTTAATGTACAGAAACCATTAATAACCTCCCGAGGATAGGATGTGTTATCACAGACAGCACATTCTTGGAGGCTGGCCGAAAAACCACAGACATGGGAACACGGATAACAGAAGTTAATATCCCCCAAAACACCATCACAATTTGAATCACAGTTGGCACCGTACCAACCACTTCCACAAACACAAGAACCGTTTACCATTATTCCGTGACCAGAACATGGAGCACAGGCAACAACACCGGTTTGGATGGTGCCATTGTTGCACAGGCAAGAACCATTATTATAATTAAAACCAAAGGCTATATATTGCCCGTTACCATTACAGAGATCGCCTCTGGTGTCACAATCCGCTCCATAATATCCTGAATCACAAACGCATCCTGCCACGCTATATTGCCCGTGGTTGTAACAGGCTGATCTGCTTTGTGAACAATCCGCCCCATAGTAACCTTTGTCACATAAACATGCATCCGAATAAGCGGACCAATAGTTAGCACCGGGCCAATCGAGCGTGCCGTGGCCAGAACATTCGGTTGAAATACTGGCGCAGGCATTATAGCCTTCTTGGATGGTGCCGTCGTTACAAAGACAGCCTAAACTTGAAGAACCATAAGCTATATATTGACCGTTCCCGTTGCAAACAGCAGAGCCTTTATATTCTCCGCAATCTAATCCATAATATCCAGAATCACAGACATAGGCTCCTCCATTTATGAGGCCTAACGATTTCTTATGGTTATCGGGATCACCAATATCAGTAAACATACTGCATTGGGCCATAGAAGACTCAGAACGCCAATACCTCTTATCACACAAGCACATATCTGGGTATTGAGGCCAATGATTTGCACCAGGCCAATCTAAGGTGCCGTGGCCAGAACAGACCGCATCATATTCGCCAGTGGCACAGAGGTTGCCATTAATAGGATCGCCGTCCTGAATTGTACCATCATTGCAAAGGCAACCCATTGGTTGGCCCTCAAATACAATATACAGCCCACTTCCATTACAGATAGATGAGCTTGCTATTTCACAATGGTTGCCATAATATCCAGAATCACAGACATAGGCTCCTCCATTTATGAGGCCTAACGATTTCCAATGGGTATCACCATAAAAAAACGCACTGCATTGGGCCATAGAAGACTCAGAACGCCAATACCCCTTATCACACAAGCACATATCTGGGTATTGAGGCCAATGATTTGCACCAGGCCAATCTAAGGTGCCATGACCGGAACATTCGGTTGAAGTACTGGCGCAGGCATTGTAGCCGGTTTGGATGGTACCATCGTTGCAAAGGCAACCTATAAAACCGATTCCTCCGTGGTGATAACCACTTAAGGAGAAACCATTGTTTCCAAAACTCAAATACCGACCACCCCCATTACAAACAGACGAACCGATATTCTGACAGAAATTCCCACAATAACCCGGATCACATAGGCAACCGCAACCATTTGAACGGCCATTCCCACTGCAAATCGTATTGAGTTCCTCATCACAACCTGTAACGGGGATAGGTAAAGCAGTATAGCCCTTATCACACAGGCAAAGATCCGGATAATTAGAGAAATAATTCCGGCCGGCCCAATCTAAGGTGCCGTGGCCGGAACAAGGATCAGAGGCTCCTTCGCTCTCGCAATAGGTACCATACCAACCGTCATCACAAGAACAATAACCACCACACAAAGTCCCGTGGCCGGAACAATATTCATCTTCGCAATTTGTCCCGTAATAACCGTCGTTACAGTTACAAGTGCCATCAGGGTTTACCCGCCCATTACCTGAACAATCGTTATAGTATTCACATTCCATGCCATAGTAGCTAGAATTGCAATTGCAAGTCCCATCAGAGTTTACCCGCCCATTACCTGAGCAATTGTTATAATATTCACAATCAGCGCCATAGTAACCTTCATTACAGTTGCAGGTACCATCACTATCAACTTGACCATTCCCCGAGCAATTGTTATAGTATTCACAATCTGTCCCATAGTAACCTTCATTACAGCTGCAAGAGCTGCCACACCACGTACCATGGCCTGAACATTGTCCTACACCCGATCCAACGCAAGCTCCGTCTTCAAAAGTCATACCAGTCGGGCAATAGCATCGTGTAACACCATCATTGGCGTAGTTCGCAAAACTACCCCCATAGTTTCCACCTGCAAAACCTGTACCAGAAGCACAAGCAATCTTTTCACAGGCACTTTTATCTGAATTCGGCATATAACCTTTGCGACATGCAAGACCATAGGTGCCCCCGTTCGATTGATTACAATCATCCCCATAGCAAATATATGTCTTTCCATCTGACGGATTAACGTATGTTTTAATCCCGCTGATATTATCTTTTGGATCTTTGGGGTAATAAAGGCGTATTTCCCCAGGACATTCCCCAGGAATTGAATTGTCAATTGCAATAAAAGCAGGCTCAAGCAAATCCGTATACAAGAATTCTTCACATTCTTCTTTTTTATCCAGATTTATATCAACCCAAAAAAATTCTTCTTTATCGCCATCTTCAGGCGTTCCGTTCTGAACATGCACCGGAATTGATCCTATTTTTTCATTTCGAATATCAGCCCCTTTTTCCGTCTTGTCCAGCGCCCGAATTTGACGTTCTTTGACCAAAGCAGCCAAATCAGAACTTATCGCATTCATCTTCATCTTTTTGCTGACCATTTCATAGCCTTTGAACCCGCCAAAAGTGATGACTGACATAACTGCCAATATCGCAATGATTTCCAAAATACTGCGACCAGATTCTTGCAATGTTTTTATATTTGGTTCTTCCCCACAACTCCAATTTCGAGAGCCGCATTTTAAACTGAAAGAAGATACTGAATCATAAATTTTCTTTTCCATTTTTTCTTCCTTATATATCTGGTCTTAATGCCGGGGGCAAATCCCAAAACGTTTCCTTATCATTCTTAAAAATCGGAATATCTGCAGAATAAAAAGCGTACACCATAACCTTGAGAGGATTTTCATAATCATCTTTTCTGGGATTGTTGAAATACGCCCTCATCCAAATTTTTTTCCGCTGTCTTTGAACAGTGTTTTTCCCTTTGCAATCTAAGCATTCAGAAGAGTTATCCGAACAGGGGCAAAGCGTTTCAGAATTTTCATTCACTTCAAAATCAAAAGTTTCTATATAAGCAACCCACATATCTCCATGGTCTAAATATAAATCGTAAATATGCACATCCCGCATAATGCGCTTTCCGAAAATTTCCCCCCAATTAGCATCTATTTCTTTTTCAAATTTAGCAAAAACATTATCACTGGACAAACGTTCAACATAGCCACCTTCCCCTCTTTTCCATCGAGCATACATTTTTGTTTGATCAAACACAGCTGAATAACGTTCCGTTAAATAACGTCTTAAAATAGATTCAACAGCCAAGGTCAAAGAAGAAATACGACTGCCTTTACTCAATTCGGCCGGAAGTAAAAGTTTCTTTTCCGGATCAATGGCATATAAAAAAGCTCTGCTGGATGATCCAACAGAAATATCAACATTTTTGGCCATATAAAAATAAACCCCTGCCCATATCATCACGCACGCCAAATTGACAACAGCAAAGACAGTCAAAAAGCGAACCAACTTAAGATAACGCCTTTCTGGAAAAGCCTCTACTTGTTCCTTTTGTGGATAGATCCCCAACAAATCTTTTTGCTTCAAATTCTGTTCATTTGGTTCCATTATTCCCCCGTTTTAGGAAAAGAGTAAAACATTTTTAAGAAAAGTGCAATCATTTTTTTTATAAAATACTTGCAGTTTTTTATGTTTTTGTGTCTAATAGGTCAAAAGAATCAGGAGAAGAAATGAAAAATTTTTTTTTAATCCTATTTTTGTTATTGCAAACAAGAATGGCCTTCGGAGCTAAACTATCTGTTTTAGATGAAGCTGCTCAATTGGGGACTATGGCGGGTTTAGCTCAAGCATGTGGAGTCCAAAAAAAATTGGACGATTACGAATTAATTGCAGCAAGAATAATTGCCAACAAATCAGGTTCTATTGAGGCTGAAAAGATGGGCTATCGTCGTTATGCCGAAGAAAAAGTAAATGCTGCGAAAATACATCTAAAAAGCCCAAAAATGTCTTGCTCAGAAATTATTCATCGTTTCGAAAAAATGCCTATATTTAAATCAATCGTCTATAAAGATGGTAGTTTAAAATTTTATGACGGCACTTTTTATCCCGCTAAAGGAATGTACGCAATAAAAAAATGAGACCGGAAAATTTAAATTACTTTTTTCGTGACATTCGTATTTTAAAGGGAGTTGGTCCTAAAACAGTTCAATGGGTATCTTTGTTGTGTGGCGAACGAATACTGGACATGTTATTTCATTTACCCAGCGATGTAAAACATCGATTCGTTTATGAAAAAGAAATCCCGCCCCGCAATAATTTAGCCACTTTTTTATTTACCCCACAAAAATACTTTATCCCCCCCAGAAAGAAAATTCCTTTTCGCGTACTGGGACAAGCTCCTTTTGGTGAAGTTGAATTGGTCTTTTTTCATCATCACGGAACTGAGATTCAAGAGCGATTTCCCTTGAAAAAACCAACTTGGATTTCTGGTATTTTACAGAACAAAAACAACCTGTTAAGCATGGTTCATCCTGATTATGTACGTGATAAAAAAGAAGACATTCCAATTAACGAAGTTATTTACCCCTTAATGGCTGGGGCACGCAACAATATCTTGGTAAAACTGATTCGAACAGCCTTAACTGAATTACCTGATTTACCAGAATGGCAGGAAGAAAAGTGGGTAAAGTCTAATAGATGGATGGATTTTAAGGCATCGTTAATCAGCCTACATTATCCTAAAAACGAAGAGGATTTATCACCTTTAAGTCCTGCACGAATGCGTTTAGCCTATGATGAATTATTAGCCAATCAGTTGGCTTTAATGTTAGTTCGTCAAAAAAATCGGTTTCAAGAGGGTGTTTCTTGCCCGTTCAAAAACACCCTTAAATTATCCTTACCTTTTGAACTTACAAACGCTCAAAGAAAAGTTATTTCTGAAATTCAAGCAGATTTAACAAGTAGAAATCGTATGTGTCGTTTGTTGCAAGGAGATGTAGGAAGTGGCAAAACAATTGTTGCCTTATTATCAGCCCTTCAAGTTCTTGAAAACGGATTCCAGGTGGCTTTAATGGCACCCACTGATATTTTGGCACGTCAGCATTTCCAAAAAATTGAAAAACTTTTGAAACCACTGGGGATAAAAGTTGCTCTTTTAACCGCAGGAGAAAAGGGGAAGAAACGTGAGGCACTTTTGTCCGACCTTACCACAGGCAAGATATCCTTTTTAATTGGAACTCATGCTTTAATAGAAGAAAATGTTCAATTCAAAAACCTAGCCTATGTTATTATTGATGAGCAACATCGTTTTGGTGTGAATCAGCGTCTGAATTTAGCACGAAAACAAAAAGGTGTCAATTTGTTACTTATGACAGCGACCCCTATTCCCCGTTCGTTAGCAATGACGTTTTATGGGGATATGGATGTATCTATTTTGGATGAAAAACCAGCGGGACGAACACCCGTTATAACACGTATGATGAGCAACAAAAAAATCCCTGAAATTATCCAAAAATTAAAAAGCTGGCCCAATCAGGTTTATTGGGTTTGTCCTTTGGTGGAAGAATCCGAAAAATC
>JAGCFA010000009.1 GCA_017650375.1 Alphaproteobacteria bacterium
GATGATGGCTGGTGCAGCTATTTTTTGGATGGAAGAAGGAAAATTTTCCTTGAAGAAGAAACTGTTATTCCAACTCTTTTTATCTTTAGGAAGTGTTTTAACTTTTTCAGATTTGACATTTTCACCAGATCTTTTATGGAAAGTGCCAGGACTTGTTTTAATGTTTGAGGGATTTTGGCATATTTTTGTATGGTTTAACCGTTTTCCTTCTGTTTCTTTTATTAATGTTTTAAGTTGGATCCTTGCATTATTAGGAATGGGACTTTTAATTCAGACCATTCCTGATTTTATTGTCGGTCCGGTTGTTTTCTTGGGGGTAACGGAGTTTATTTTAATGCGATTTAATTTAAGCCGTGGGCTTCCCTGTTTTAATCCGAAGGAAGCACTTCTTTTCGGATTTTTATGGGGCAGTCTCTTTACTTATTTTATTTCTTCAGGTGCAATTGTTCAAACATTTTGTTTTTGGGGATATTATCTTTTTGAAGGGATTTTTTTGGGAATCGCCCTTGTATATCACAGGTCTTTAGTTCCGTTTTTATCTCATTTAATAGAACAACCGAAGTGGGCATCCAAGGCTGTTGGTTTCGTTTTTTCGCATATGCTCATCCTTTCTTTCTTTGGGGCTATGACACTTCGATTAAGGGGGGCTGCATCAGGAGCAATTATCTTTGTATTAGTCATTGTGTTAATTGATTTATTTCTACGGTTACACAATCTTGAACACCCAAGTCCTACTTGCCGGGAAATTTTTTCTGATCTAAAAAAAGCTGTTATATCAACCACCACTCAGGTAAAACAGGTACTTCTTTTAAAAAAGGAACCGATTCCTAAAAAGGTTTCTAAAAAAAGAACACCTCGCAAAAGGAAAACAAAGAAGTGATACCGCTTTACAACAAACCGAATTTGCAGGGGGACGCAATCTTTGATTTGCATTCCCCTTTTTCACCTGCAGGCGATCAACCGCAGGCGATAGCTGAATTGGTAAAGGGGTTGCAAAGCGGAGCGCATAACCAAGTTCTGTTGGGCATAACAGGATCTGGGAAAACTTTCACCATGGCGCATGTCATCAACCAAATGCGCCGACCCGCGCTTATTTTAGCCCATAATAAAACCTTGGCAGCACAACTTTACGCTGAAATGAAAACCTTTTTCCCGAATAATGCGGTGGAATATTTTGTGTCTTATTACGATTATTATCAACCGGAAGCCTATATTCCCAAAACAGATACCTATATTGAAAAAGATAGCGCCATCAATGAACAAATTGACCGCCTGCGCCATTCGGCTACGCGCCATTTGCTGGAACGCAGGGATGTGATAGTCGTTTCTTCTGTTTCTTGCATTTATGGTATTGGGGATGCGGAAAGCTATTCGTCCATGGCATTTTCACTTAAAAACGGGGATTCTGTGGATTTATCGGAACTCACACGCAAATTGGCAGAATTACAATATAAGCGCAACGACATAGCCTTTGAACGCGGATGTTTTCGCTTAAATGGGGATGTCTTGGATATTTTCCCCAGCCACTATGAAGATTTGGCATGGCGTGTTTCATTCTTTGGAGATGAGGTGGAATCTATTTCAGAATTTGATCCTTTGACAGGTAAAAAGAAGATGGACTTGCCTGAAATCACGGTGTATCCAGCCAGTCACTATGTGACCCCGCGTCCCGCTCTTTCTCAAGCTATCAAAACCATCAAATCTGAATTAAAGGATCGATTAGCTTTTTACGCAGCCGAAAATAAACCTTTGGAGGCCGAACGCCTTTCTCAGCGCACGCGCTATGATTTGGAAATGATGGAAGCGACAGGCTCTTGTAAAGGTATTGAAAATTATTCGCGCCATTTGACAGGGCGCAAAGCGGGCGAAGCCCCCCCAACTTTGTTTGAATATCTTCCTAAAGATGCCTTGGTCTTCATTGATGAAAGCCATGTCACGATTCCCCAAATTGGTGCGATGTATAAGGGGGATAGAGCGCGTAAATCCACCTTGGCGGAATACGGGTTTCGCTTGCCTTCCTGTATGGATAACCGCCCCTTAAAATTTGAAGAATGGAATGCTATGCGCCCGGCTACGATTTTTGTATCGGCGACCCCGGGGCCTTGGGAACTGGATCAAACCAAAGGGGTATTCACAGAACAAATCATTCGCCCGACAGGTCTTCTGGATCCCGATTGTACCGTTCGTCCTGTCGCTACCCAAGTGGAAGATCTGGTGGCCGAATGTCAAACCGAATCTGCTAAAGGCCATCGCGTATTGGTGACAACACTTACCAAAAAAATGGCGGAAGATCTGACAGAATACCTAAATGAAAATGGGGTGAAGGCCAAATACATGCATTCGGATATTGATACCTTGGAACGCATCCAAATCATCCGTGAACTCCGTCTAGGCACTTTTGACGTACTGGTGGGGATTAACCTGTTGCGCGAAGGACTGGATATTCCCGAAGTCGCACTGGTGGCAATTTTGGATGCCGACAAAGAAGGCTTTTTACGTTCAAGTACTTCGCTTATCCAAACCATTGGCCGTGCTGCCCGTCATGCTGAAGGACGTGTGATTTTGTACGCTGATAAAATAACGGGATCAATGGATATGGCCTTAAAAGAAACCGCCCGTCGCCGAGCCAAACAAATGGCCTTTAACAAAGAACACGGCATCACACCAAAGGGGATTAAAAAAGACATCCCCGACCTCATCAAAGACTTTAATGATTTAACGGGCACCAAAGTAGAATCGGTGGAAGAAGTCCCCGAAACTGTGGAAAACTTGAAAAAGCAAATGCTGGCAGCGGCGGAAGATCTAAACTTTGAACTGGCCGCACAGTTGCGCGATCGCATCAAAAAACTTTCCGAATTGGAACTCGCTGAATTATAATTTATATTGGTGAAAAAGAAAGAGTATTTACTGAATCTTCTCCGCCACACTTATCTGTGGATTGACAATCCCCTGTGCAGCTAATAACTTTTGCTTCAATGAAAGAAGTTTCCCAATCTAAATTGATTAAACGTTCGCAATCATCCCCATTGATTCCATAATAGATAACGGCAAAATTATAGCCGCCATCTATTGGTTGAATATCTACTTTTCCGAACTGTCCTTTGAAATAATCTCCTACTTTTGCCCCTGGAAAAACATCATTATCTTCCACTACACCTTTAATTTTAGAAGCATCGCTGGGATAAACTTTACTCCAAGAATATAAATCTTTAACACCTTCGATCGTATTTTGGACCTCATTATAAGTTTGACTGATTTTATAAGAAGTCATCCCATAGTTAATGCCTGTAATAGCACCAAAGGTAATGATTCCCATAATGGCAATTACCCCCAGCATTTCCAACATTGTACGTCCTTGTTCGTTTTTATTGATCATTTTTCCCCCCTTAATGATGTGAAACCGATTTTAGAAAGTAACTTTAGTTTATCTTCTTCTTTTAAAAGATGTAATTGTTTTTTAGAAAAAGTAACTGCTAACATCTTGGGCGTCAACAAAGTTGCCTTCTTCATAGCCATCAATGCTTCTTCTGCCCTAGCCGTAAAGGCTAAACGAAATATTTCATCACGGATACGATCATCAGATAAAATATCTAATCCTTTTTTGTGTTTTTTGCAGGCCTGAATAACAGTAGGATCCAAATCTAAAGCGGAAACAGCAGACCAAAAGCGAAAATATCTCAAAATACGCAAATAATCCTCTTGAATTCTTTCCTCGGGATCGCCGATAAAGCGAACAAGTCCTTGGGCCAAATCAGATCTTCCCGTTGTATAGTCAAAAATTTTGTTTTTAATGTCTGCAGAAAGGGCATTGATTGTAAAATCGCGCCTTAGAGCATCAGCCTTATAGGAGGTTGTCCAAGCCATTTCAGCATGCCGCCCATCATGTTTTGATTCTTTTCTTAAGGTGGTAATTTCATATGGAACATCCTCTATTTTAGCAGTAATTGTTCCATATTTTTTACCGATGGAAATGAAATCGATTCCTGCAGAGGTAAGGGCCTTTTCCACTTCATCTGGGGGTAAGGGTGTTGTCATATCTCGATCATGAACCGGTGTACGTAAAAGATAGTCCCGAATACACCCTCCGACCAAGCGCACCTGACCACCTAAGGCTTTATATATTTGCAATGATGATTTATTCCATAATGAATCCATAGCTTTATTATAGCAAATTTTTCGTTGCATCGCAAGAAAAAAAAGTGTATGATCATTCTTATGATACAAAAAACAACAGAATTGGAAAGAATTTGTAAAAGATTACATACTTACAAATTCATCA
>JAGCFA010000010.1 GCA_017650375.1 Alphaproteobacteria bacterium
AACAATTGCGGATGTTGGTATTATGGGGGGGAAAAACGTGCGCTTACATCCTGGAAAGGCTCAAGCAGTTTTAAATAATAATGATCGAATTATGCGTACGACCAGCTATAAATCATTAGAAGATAATGTTTCTGAATTTATCTTCTTATCAACAAAGTAGGTTTTTTATGAAAAAGATTTTATTTTTAAGTTTGTTTTTGGCAACAGTTGTTCAAGCAAAAGATATTCCGACTACAACAGCTGTTTTACGGACAATGGATAAAATTACCGGACGCGTTCAAAAGGTTGAAGCTTCTATCGGAGAAGAAATTCAAGTTGGGTCTCTGTCGGTTCATTTGGAAAAATGTTTAAAAAAGCCACCAGAAGAAACCCCAGAAAATGCTGCTTTTTTGACAATTATTGATCAAGATACACCGGAAAGTCCTGTTTTTCGAGGTTGGATGTTTTCTTCTAATCCGGCTTTATCTGCAATGGAACATCCAGTTTATGATATTTGGGTGGTTGAATGTGGTGAAGAGATAATAAATCAACAAATTTTACCTGATGAAGAATTACCACCTATTGTTTTACCGGAGATTATGGAATCTGATGAACCCATTGAAGATTAAAAAAGATTTTTTTCTTGACTTGGATATTTGGGTATGCTAGGGTAAAGATAACTTTTTTAACAGGAACGGAGATTAAATGAAATGCTTAAAGACTTATCAATGCCCCCCCACGTGTAAATAATCGTTATTTATCAAAGGCTTATTCTGAATCCGGTCGGTCTATGGTCGAGGTACTTGCGATGTTGGCAATTGCCGGCATCATTGGTTCCGCTGGCGTTGGTGGATATACAGTGGCGATGAAGAAACATCGTGCCAATGAATTGATTCATGAAGCCGCTGGACGGGCCTTGGCTGTATCACAACAACTGGCGGTGGGCAGAAAATTGGATGAAATAGATTTCGGGGGATATCCGAACAATGATACAGGGCACGGAAAGTTTTCGGATAAGCCAATTCCTTTAGCTGGGGGTGACTTCTTTAAAATCCCCATTACAGGAATGGATCAAAACACTTGTGAACAATTAAAGGTGATGGCTGGCGGATCTTTGCGACGTGTGGATTGTAAGGATGACGGAAATGGGAAAGTGACGGCTGATCTTATTTACCAAAAGGATTTATCAGCGACAGCGGGAACGATCCCCGGGGATACCAGTGGCAGTTCCTCAGATGGTAATACCACTACACGCAGTTATGATAATGACCGAGAAGGGTGTGAAGAAAACGGTTATCAATATTGCAGTAACAATATCTGTATCACGAAAGAGGAAGTTTGTGAAACGGGCAGTGCCCTGTGTGCTGATACTTATCCGGGGACCAGTGAGAACAACACCGGCGGATATGCCGGCGAAGTGGAGGGAAAGACCTGTCGTTGTCCCAGCCAGCAAGCCTTTAACCAAAATGATAAAAAATGTATTCCCGCGTGTTCCGGACATGGCACCTTAAATGCAAACGAAGATTGTGTGTGTCAGGGGGGATACACAGGCGTTGTGTGTGAAACTGTTTGCTCGGGAAATGGGACATTAAACGAAGCAGGGAAGTGTGAATGTGATGCCAATTGGTATGGTCCCTTGTGTGATTCCGATTGCGATGGGTTTAGGGATCGTTTTGGTAACTGTGTGAGCTGTGGTATTAGCTGTGGTTATGAAGCCACTTTATTGGAATGTCAAAAATGTGACCATACCAACTATCCACGGGAAATGGTGGGGAATTATTGTGCCCTCACCACAGCCGGCTGTAACGCCCTTTATCCCTCAACAGGTGGGTTTAGGGATAATTATGTCACCTGCGTGTCGTGCTCTTATGAGTCTGGTGTTTCCAATACCAGTAAGGACGAATGCGATAAGTGTTCCAATCGGGAAATGATTACTGATAATGGGAAGAATTATTGTGCCCTCACCACAGCCGCCTGTAACGCCCTTTATTCCACAACAGGTGGGTTTAGGAATAATAATGGCACCTGCTATTCGTGCTCTGACTCCTCGGGTATTTTAGTCAGTGAGACAGCATGCAGTCAGTGTGCTACATCCTCTACACCACGATTTAGGGATAATTATGGCAACTGCTATTCGTGCTCTTACTCCTTCAGTGCTCCTTCCGCCAGCAAGGACGAATGCGATAAGTGTTCCAATCGGGAAATGGTGGGGAATAGATGTGCCCTCACCACAGCCGCCTGTAACGCCCTTTATTCCACAACAGGTGGGTTTAGGAATAATAATGACACCTGCTATTCGTGCTCTGACTCCTATGATATTTCCACCAGCAAGGACGAATGCGATAAGTGTGGTGCCTTACGCTACCATGATGGCACTAAATGCAGATTACGATAATCCTGTGCGAATTTTCTTGACCTGATGGTGGTTTTGTGATACCCTATTGCCAACAGGAGGTTTTATGCGTCGCATTTTCTTTTTAATTTTGATGTTATCGGCTTTTCCCGCTTTTGCCGAAGCAGATCCTGAGATCTTGGGCACCTTTGGGGATTGGACCGCCTATACCTATCACGACGAAATGGGGCAGATTTGCTATATCTCCAGTCAGCCCACAAAATCTGTCGGTAAATATACCAAACGGGATGATGTCTTTTTAACTATCACACATCGCCCGCAAGAAAAGGCCTTTGATGTGGTCAATGTCGTTGCCGGCTATACTTATCCAAAAGGTTTTAAACCCACTTTCAGCATTGATGCCAAAAAAGCTGTCGCTTTGGTATCACATGAAGATACCGCTTGGGCAAAAGATGCCAAAACAGATGCTGCATTGGTCAATCAAATGAAATCCGGATCCGTCGGCACTTTAAAGGGAAAATCCAAACGCGGTACTGTCACAACGGATACTTTTTCGTTTAAGGGATTTTCAAAAGCCTATCGCGCTATCAGTGAGGCCTGCAATCATCAATGAAAAAAGAACTGATCGGCCTTAGCTTTGATGAATTAAAAGAAGAGCTGGTTGCTATCGGCGAAAAAGCTTTTCGTGCTAAACAGCTGTGGCAATGGATTTATTATCGGGGCGAAACAGATTTTGATAAAATGTCTAGTCTGTCCAAAGATTTCCGTGCCAAATTAAAAGAAAACTATACCGTTACACATCCTAAAATTGTGGCTGAACAAACTTCCATTGACGGCACCCGCAAATGGTTGATGGAATTTTCAGACGGGGCGCGGGTGGAATGCGTCTATATCCCAGAAACAGACAGAGGTGCTGTGTGCATTTCTACGCAAGTCGGTTGCGCACAGGGGTGTAAATTTTGTCATACAGGCACCCAAAAATGTCTGCGCAATCTGACAGCAGGCGAAATTGTGGGGCAAGTCATGAGCGCACGTGATTCCTATCGTGAATGGCCCACCAAAACAGATGAAAACAGACTGCTGTCCAATGTGGTTGTGATGGGGATGGGCGAACCGCTTTATAATTTTGATAATTTGAAAAAAGCCCTGATGATTTTAAATGATGGCGATGGCATGGCGATTTCAAAACGCAAGATTACTGTCAGTACTTCGGGCAGAGCCGATAAAATTCCGGAACTGGCTGATATGGGGGTCAAATTGGCCATCAGCCTGCATGCCCCAACAGATGAAATTCGCGACCAAATTATGCCTGTCAATCGTAAATTCCCATTGGCCGAGTTGATGAAAGCTTGTAAGGAATATCAAAAACGCTGCGAACACAGACATTATATCACGATGGAATATGTGATGCTGAAAGGCGTAAATGATTCTTTGGAATGCGCTGAAAAATTGATTCCTCTTGTCAAAGATTTAGAGGTCAAATTCAACTTAATTCCCTTTCATCCGTGGGAAGGGTGTCCTTTTGAATGTTCCAGTAATAACACTATGCATAAATTTTCCAGATATTTGGAAGATCGTTTTATCGCAGCCCCAATCCGTCGATCACGTGGGGAAGATATTATGGCCGCCTGCGGGCAATTAAAAACCGCTCATCCAAAAAAATAAAAAAACCTGCTTGACATTCGATATTCCTTTTGATACAATAATTAGGCCTAATCCAAAAGGGGGGCATCGGGCGCTTTGTCTGATTAGAGAAGTGCTTGATTATATCGCTTAAAAGAAAGGATATAAAATGAACACAAGTTATGCTTTAGCTTTTCCATCGTTCCAAGGGGGACTCCCGCGTTATTTGGCTGAAATCAATAAGTTTCCAATGCTGGAGGCTGATCAAGAATATATGTTAGCCAAGCGTTATCATGAAACTGGAGATATCCAAGCCGCACACCAATTGACAACTTCGCATCTGCGCTTAGCAGCCAAAGTAGCTATTTCATTTCGGCATTATGGGTTGGCTTTGTCCGATTTGATCAGTGAAGCAAATATCGGTTTGATGCAGGCTATCAAAAAATTTGATCCTGATAAGGGATTCCGTTTGGCAACCTATGCCATTTGGTGGATTAAAGCAGCCGTATCTGAATTCATTTTAAAATCTTGGTCTTTAGTCAAAATTGGTACTGTTGCCACCCAAAAACGCCTGTTCTATAATCTGCACAAGATTAAATCAAAGTTGGGGTTGTATGGGGAATCAGGCCTGTCTGATGAAACCGCTGATTATATTTCCAAAACCTTGAAAGTATCACGAAAAGATGTCTTAGAAATGGAACAACGTTTATCTGGCGATTCATCCTTGAATGCGCCTTTATCAAACGATTCTGGCACTAATTTTCAGGAAATGTTGGCCGACGATGATGAAACTATTGAAGAAAAAATCGGTGATTCTCAAGATTTGGAACTGAAAAAGCATTTGTTGGCCGAAGCCATGAAGACTTTATCCGAACGCGAACAAGCGATTTTACAACGACGCTATCTGGCCGAACATCCACAAACTTTGGAAGACTTGGGGGCAGAATTCCATATCAGTCGGGAACGCGTACGCCAAGTTGAAACAAAGGCGCTTGAAAAGTTGAAAAAAGCAATGTGTACCAGCGCACAAAAATTATCTCTTATCTGATAAAACACTTTTTACTTGACAAACGAAAAAAAATCAGGCATAATAGAGCTCACATTTTGTGGAGAGGTGGCCGAGTGGTTAATGGCAGCAGACTGTAAATCTGCCCTCTTATGAGTTCGGTGGTTCGAATCCACCCCTCTCCACCAGTTCTTGGATAGCGTCCGAAAGGGACGCTTTTTTAAAGTTGACTTTTTTTGTTTTTTTGTAATAGTATAACGTTTAGAAACAGAAAAGGAGTTCCTATGCGTTATTTGGTCGTTAAACAAGAAAATTCATCCCCTGAGGTTATCATTTGGACAAAAAGTCAACATCAAGTTCCTGTAAAACAGGGAATAACCCGAGAGTGTTCTCACCGAGATTACTTAAGGGCTCATAAAATTCCATTTGAAAATGCGCTTGCTATTGGAAATGTGGCTTATGATCCACGTTCAGGGAAAAGTAATGTAGAAGTATTGCCGTGGGATGCGCCTGAAAAACACGAAGATACCTTATTGGTCCAAAAGGCGGCGGTTTCATTTTATAAGGCCCATCCAGAATTAAAGGATGAAATTCAATCCGATTGGAATCAATATGTAGCGTGGTTAAAACGCAGAGAAGAATTGTTAGGACGCAAGTAAATATACCTCAATAGTTAGTACACAGTACTATTATTTTTAGTCCGTGCCATTCAAGATTCTCTCCACCAGTTCAGGTAAGTCGTTCTAAAGAGCGATAACTAGATATGTTTTTTATTGACTTTGGTGGAAAAAATTTCTAGAATAGGAAGCATCAGTTTTGATAAGCGACTTTTATAGAATGGGAATTAAATGAAATTATTCAAAAATTTGCAAATTTCAAGTACAAAGTTTATATTCTTTTTATCCCTTTATTTAGGGTTTGTGTTGAATATTGCTTTTTTTAAAACATTATTTTCAAATTTTGAACTTTCCACTATTGCCCATTTTTTGTGCTTGTTTTTTTTGTGTTTAATTGTGCCTTTGCCATTGTTCTTATTCTTAAACATCATTTTGGTAAAGCCTAGTATAAAAATTTTAAGCTGCCTTATTTTATTAATATCCAGCGGCACAAATTATATTATGTTCAAGATGGGTGTGCATCTGGATCGCAGTATGATAGCGAATGTTTTTGAAACAAATGTCAGAGAAAGTATGGAGCTGATTTCTCTTCCGTTGGTGTTAAATATATTTGTTTTTGGTGTCATCCCTGCCCTTTTGATTTGTAAAACAAAAATTAAATTTTCTTCATTCAAAGTGGAATTTATTAAACGGTCCTGTGCAATCGGTGTTTCGGTACTTGTAATATTGGCGTATTTATTGGTCTTTGGTAAATTTGTCATTCCATTTGCCAGAAACCATCGCGAAATCAGATCGCAATATAACACACTCAATTACATTATGAACACAACAAGATATGTTGTTAAATTAATCAAAACGCCCAAGCATTTTACCGTCTTGGATGAAAACCCTAAATCTGTGCCATCCAGCAAAAATGTTCATGTGTTTGTTTTGGTGGTTGGGGAAACAGCCAGAGCGAAAAATTTCTCGCTGTATGGGTATGAAAAAGAAACGAACCCTTTGTTGAAGGGAGAAAAAAATCTTATTACCATTCACAACACAATGTCTTGCGGAACAGCAACGGCTGAGTCTGTCCCATGCATGTTTTCAAGTAAAAATCGGTCGCATTTCAGTAAAAACACAGCCGCTTATGAAGAAAATTTATTGGACATAGTCAAAAAAGCAGGATGGGATATTATTTGGTTTGAAAATGATGATGGTTGCAAAAATGTATGTGATAGGGTGGAATATCTTAATATTGTAACATCAAAT
>JAGCFA010000011.1 GCA_017650375.1 Alphaproteobacteria bacterium
CTCTTTGCGCCAAGCGGCAATTTTGGCATGGTTTCCAGAAAGCAAAATTTCCGGCACTTGTCGTCCTTGCCAATTTTGGGGTTTTGTATATTGCGGGTATTCCAAAAGGTCATTTGAAAAGCTTTCATCCACAATGGATTCAGCATTTCCCAATACCCCAGGAATCAAGCGAATCGTCGCATCCAACATAGCCATCAACGCCACTTCGCCCCCTGATAACACAAAATCACCAACGCTTATTTCTTGGACTTGCCATTTTTCCAATACGCGTTCGTCAATTCCTTCAAAATGTCCACAAATGAATGTGGCTTCCTTTAATTCAGCCCATTCTTTAGCTGTTTTTTGAGTAAAAGTTTGACCCCGCGGTGAGAGATAAAAAATCGGGCCTTTTGGATTGCAAGAAGCAAGGGCTTTATCTACCACTTCTGCCTGCATCACCATACCGGCGCCACCCCCAAACGGTGTGTCATCCACTGAACGATAATTATTGCTCGAAAAATCACGGATATTGATTAGATTCAATTCCCATTTCTTTTCAGCCAATGCCTTACCCATCAGTGAATATCCAAGCGTTCCGGGAAACATTTCGGGATAAAGCGTCAGAATAGTTGCTTTCATGTGTCCATTCCCTTCAACTCATCAGGTAAAACAAGTTCAATCTGATGATTGGCGATATCCACTTTGGGGAAAATAGTCTTGGAAAAGGGCAAATCCAGCGTTTTGCCAGAGTTTGTTTTTATTTCCAAAATAACGCCTGCACCATAGTTTGGCACATTCACCACACGTCCAAAGGCTTTACTATCCACTAATACCTCAAGTCCCATTAAATCACAGCAGTAAAATTCACCCTCTGCGGTTTCTGGGAACTTTTCGCGATCGGCAAATAATTCCATCCCTTTAAAACGTTCAGCGGTTGTACGGTCAGTAATTCCTTTTGCGGACACCAACCAAAAAGCGCCTTTCTTTCCAACCAAAGTCATTTCGAAATGCTTTTTATTCTCTTTATCGGAAAGCGGATTCAACCGTGATAAAATTTGTGCAGAGGTGAGGGCGGGCTGAAATTTCATCACGCCTTTAATGCCATGCACATTCACGATTTTTCCGACAGCAATCCGAGTCATTTGTTATCCTTATTCAGCTGGTTTTTCTTCGGCGGCTGGTGCTTCAGCGGGAGCTTCAGCAGGGGCAGCAGCTTCAGCTTTTGCGGCTTCTTCAGCAGCTTTTGCAGCTTCGGCTTCGGCCTTGGCGGCTTCTTCAGCAGCAATTCTAGCTTCTTCAGCGGCCTTCATGCGTTCTTGAGCCTTAGCTTTCGGAGCTGACTTTTTCGGTGTTTCGCGTACGGCTGGTTTTTCACAGATACCCAATAAAGCAAACAATTTTTGAATGCGTTCTGTGGGTTCAGCACCCTTGGCTAACCAAGTTTTTGCTTTTTCCACATCTACACGCAAAGCATCTTTGCTATCTTTGGGAAGAAGAGGATTGTAGAATCCTAATTCTTCAATAAACCGTCCGTCACGACGGCAACGCTTATCTGCCACAACGATTTTGTGGACAGGGCGATGTTTGGCGCCCCCACGGGCTAAACGAATTCTAACTGACATTTTTTCTTTCCTTTCTGTTGTAGTTAGACCTTAAACGGAGGGAATCCTCCGCCATTCATCATGGAACCAGGATCAATGCCCATTTTTTTTATCATGGACATCATTCCAAAAGGCCCCATTTTTTTGAATTTCTTCATGACGTCTGCCATCTGTTCATAAGATTTCAGCAAACGGTTCACATCTTCCACTTTGACCCCAGCCCCAGCTGCGATACGCAATTTTCGTGCTGCTTTTAAAATTTCAGGATGTTTCCTTTCTTTTGGTGTCATCGCCAAAATAATTGCTTGTTGGCGACGAATCATCTTATTATCCACCTTGGATTCATCAATTTGTTTGGCAAAACGGGCAACGCCAGGGATCATTTTCATAATGCCCTTTACATCCCCCAACTTATCCATTTGTTTCAGTTGGGCGAGCAAATCTTCCAATGTAAATTGCCCTTGCATCATGCGCATGGCCTGTTCAGCCATGTCCTCTTGATTCACTTTTTCCATGGCAGTTTCGACGAGTCCCACCACGTCGCCCATTCCTAAAATACGATCGGCAATCCGTTTGGCATCAAAGGCTTCCAGTGCTTCCACTTTTTCGCCAACACCCATGTATTGAATAGGAAGGCCTGTCAGTTGACGTACAGATAAAGCCACTCCGCCACGGGCATCGCCATCCACACGAGTCAGAACTAAACCCGTTAAAGTAATTTTTTCTTGGAACGCTTTCACCACATTCAAGGCATCTTGCCCCATTAAAGTATCCAACACCAACAATGTCTCGGCAGGTGTATTTAATTTTTGTAAGTTGGCCAGTTCCTGCATCATTTCCGTGTCAATCGCCAAACGTCCTGCAGTATCCCAAATCAACCAATCATATTTGCCTGATTCGGCTTCTTTAATTGCGCGTTTTGCAATTTCTAAGGGCTTTTCATTCGCCACAATCGGTAATGTATCCAATTCATTTTTGGCGCCCAATTCCGCCAATTGTTCTTGGGCAGCAGGGCGATAGGTATCTAAACTCGCTAATAACACCTTTTTTCCCTCTTTTTTCATCTTCAGGGCGATTTTGGCAGTGGTTGTCGTTTTGCCTGACCCTTGCAATCCCACCATCATTAAAATATTTGTTTGGTATGGATTTGATTTTAAGGGGATGGATTCGCCCAATAAAGTCACTAATTCATCATGCACAATTTTGACGACCATTTGAGCGGGTTGAACGGATTTAACAACCTCTTGCCCCACAGCTTTTTCTTTGATATGAGCAATAAAATCTTTAACAATGGGTAAAGCCACATCGGCTTCCAACAAAGCAATCCGGATCTCGCGGGCAGTTTCATCCAAAACGGCTTCTGTGATCAGCCCGCGTCCTGTGAGCTTATCAAACACTTTTGTCAGCCGTTCTGTCAATCCACCAAACATAAAAACCTTTCATATACAGTTTTGCCCCAATGTATGAACCATCACAGATTGGGGTGCCTCCGCAGAAGCTAAAACTCTTAGCGATATCGGAAACAAGCATATTATAGCTGATTTTTTTTAGTTTGTCAAGACAAATTTAAGAATCCTTATTTGTTTTGAAAGTCCCGGTGCCGGCGTTACAGAAGAGCTTTTTGGTAACTTTGTCGTACATACACGCTTCCCCATCCGGAGCCAGAACAGGAATGAAATCACGAACCAGAACACCATTGTCGTATAGTTTGAAATAGTATATTTTACCAGAAATTCTTCTATCAACATTTCCTGCAAGTATTCTAGCAAATAATAACATATTATAGTTGTTGTCGCTAGTAGTTGAAGCAGTGTAATTAACACCATTTATAGATACCGTTGTCAAAGACATATCAAATTCATAATTTGTGTTCGCAACAAGTGTAAGAGAAGGGCTTATTGGAGTATCGGTTTTGTTACAATAAACAGCACCTGTAGCTGCTGTTCCAAAAAACACACCAACACCAGTAGCACTTACGGTTGCAGAGCCAAAAACGGCTTGCGCAGACACATTTGCTAAATTAAATTTTGATTTTGCTCTCATTGAGGATTTAGAAGTTATCCCTAGGTCAATATATTGAGTTCCTGTAGATTCCAGATATTCTACTTCCGTGCAACCGTTTTGACATGTTTTAGTGCTGGGATCGCAGATGGTGCATTCGTCTTCGGATGCACAATCAATATCATACTTACAAGATCCTTCCTCATTATCCCGTGCCCAAGGAATGGTAATATCTCCTGGGATTTTAAAATCCGCCCCGCTTCCTTTGTTGCAAAACAGTTTTTTTGTCACTCTGTCAAACATGCAGTTTTGTTTTCCCTTTGGTTTGAAAGGCGCAATAACAGGGATAAAATCACGGACAAGTGTATTTCCATCATATATTTTACAGTAATAAATTTTTACAGAGGCATAATTCTTTAATGATTCGGTGTTAGAATTTCTACCAAAAAACCAAAAATCTAATCCAATATCAAACGTTGTTGGAGCCTGTGCTGTAATTTCAGTTCCATCAAAATTAAACTTCTTGGTAATGGAATTATAACTAAACGAATGAAATCCAGTCGTTGCTGGACCTTGTATGAGTGTTATTGTATCAGATGCGTGATAGCTAAAAGATGTACCAGAATCTGTTGAGTGGTGTCTTAAATAAGTACTTCCAACTTGCTTAATTACACCTAAAAATCTACTGTTTACTGTATTAAAGGTATCCCATTTAAATGCTACATCAAATCCTATATTACTTGTGGTATTAATCCCAGTATCAATATACTGTGTTCCTGTTGATTCCAAATACTCTACCTCGATACAACGATTTTGACAAGTTTTGGTTTCAGGATCACAAACAACACATTCATTATCGCCACAGGTGTCCCCTTCTTGGCAGAGGGCATCACATTCCCCCGCACAGATTCCTTTAAAATCCCCCTCGGGAATTTGACACGTCGCGCATTCAGTCTTACAATCAATGTCTTC
>JAGCFA010000012.1 GCA_017650375.1 Alphaproteobacteria bacterium
GCAGTTGAACAACATTGCTATGAATCGATTCCAATTGCTGTTCTACATGGTATTCCAAAAATAAAGGTTGTTTGCCCTTATAAAGTTTTACTTTTTTAACCTGCGCAGGAATCAGCATTTTGACGAAATTGCGAGTAGATTTAAAAACATCCTCTCCATCGATTAAAATTTCATCAATATCAGTTGTAAATCCATCCCGTAAAGAACGTTTGATAATATCGCCTTCTTCATGGATTAATTTCGGAGCGATAGATTTCAAAGTTAATTCACGGATGTGACTCCATGTTTTTATTAAATAATCATAATCACGTTTGATTTCAGATTTTGTTTTTCCTTGACCGGCTGTACGAATAATAACACTCATTCCTTCGGGAACAGGTAATTTATCCACAATTTTGCGCAATTCTTTACGATCTTTAGAATTGGAGATCTTTCTGGAAACACCGCCACCATGGCTGTTGTTGGGCATTAAAACACTGAAACGACCGGCTAATGACAGATAAGTTGTCATGGCTGCCCCTTTATTGCCACGTTCTTCTTTCACAGCTTGAATTAACATAACCTGCCCGGGATGAATAACTTCTTGAATTTTGTATTTTTTCAAGAATAAGGGCTTATGGCGCAAAGTTTCTTCCGCTTCATGAACCAATTCTACATCCGAAGAATTTTCTTTTTGTGAGGAAGTTTCTTCTTTGTTGGCTTCTTCTTTAGCTGATTCAGCTTCTGCGATTTGACGTTTGAGTTCTTCACGGTCAGCCACAGGGATTTGGTAATAATCGGGATGAATTTCCCCGAAAGCCAAAAATCCGTGACGATTGCCACCGTATTCCACAAAACATGCCTGCAATGAAGGCTCAACGCGAACAACTTTCGCTAAATAGATGTTTCCTTTAATTTGTTTTTTAATTTTTGTATCGACATCTAATTCCTCTACGCGACCATTCTCCAATACAACCACGCGGGTTTCTTCCGGATGCGCGGCATCAATAAGCATTTGTTTTGACATAATTTCTCCAATCTTTGATAACAGGGCTTAACCCTTTGTTTAAATAACAAACCGGCACCCATCCAACAGGTGAGTGTCATAAGATAAAAATAAAATTCCATA
Organism: Alphaproteobacteria bacterium; assembly: GCA_017650375.1. GTDB lineage: Bacteria > Pseudomonadota > Alphaproteobacteria > CAAHEQ01 > UBA3637 > UBA3637. The sequence continues at coordinate 1,109 of JAGCFA010000012.1, forward strand.
CTTTTCATTTCATTTTTCCGGTTTAAAAAATTCATTTAGGCAATTTTTTTATTGCACTTTTTATTATAACAGGATATAACGAAATAAGCAAGATTTTTTTTGAAAAAGGGAAAAATATTTAATGCATTGGATAAAAAGGGCGTTTGTTTTATTTTTATTATTGTGGAGCGGTGTGTCTTTAGCACAAACAATTGATGCAATGCGTTTATCTGAAACGCCATCATCAGGGGTTCGCTTTGTGGCTGATCTGGATGATAAGGCAGATGTTAAAGTTTTTCGTTTGGAAAATCCTTCTCGATTAGTGATGGATTTTTCAAGGACACGTTTCGGTCAAAAAATTGCACCTCTTTCTCCGACTGGGTTCATAAAGGGGTTCAGGACAGGGCAACCAAATGCACAAACGGCCAGAATTGTTTTAGATTTACCGGCTTTTGAATTGACAGAAAAACATTTTTTGCTTTCTCCTCAAACGGGTAAAAATTGGCGTTTTGTTCTGGATATTGATAAGGTAAAAAAGAATAAAACTTCTCCAAAAGAAACAGCGATTCCTTCTAAAAAATCCATCCCTACCAAGAAGATTATTGTTTTAGATCCCGGACATGGAGGACAAGACCCGGGGGCGATCTCTATATCTGGAAAATATGAAAAAGATTTGACTTTAAAAATGGCTAAAGAAACGAAAGTTTTATTGGAAAAACAAGGTTATAAGGTAGTTTTGACACGTGATAAAGATTTTTATATTCCTTTAAGGGGACGTATCAAAAAAGCCCATGAAGCCAACGCGGATCTTTTTATTTCTATTCATGCGGATAGTGCTAAAAATAAGACTGCACAAGGACTCAGTATTTATACTATTTCAGAAACAGCTTCAGATAAGGAAGCAGCAGCTTTGGCCGAACGTGAAAATAAAGCGGATATTTTATTCGGTATGGATTTGACTGATTATCAACCAGAAGTTGGTAATATCTTGATTGACTTTGCCAAAAAATATGCAATGGATCAATCATCTATTTATGCAGATTTTGTTGTGGATGAAATGAAAAAAGAAGTCAATTTGCGTGAAAAGGCCCATCGTTTTGCTGGCTTTGTTGTTCTAAAATCTCCAAACATACCCTCTGTTTTGTTGGAAATGGGATACCTTTCCAATCCTAAAGAAGACAAACTGATGCAACGGGCTGATTATCGCAAAAAATTAGGTATGGCCTTGACAAAAGCTGTAAATGCCTATTTTAAAAAATTAGCCGATTGAATTATTTGATTGCTTTTGTTAAAGCATATTTCAAAACTTCTTCAGCTTTGGACAGAGGAATGATCTTTAACCCTTCTTTGACATTGTTTGGGATTTCCTCTAAATCCTTTTCGTTTTCAGCAGGAATCAAAACAGTTTTAACCCCTGCACGCAAAGCCGCCAACAGTTTTTCTTTTAATCCGCCGATGGGTAAGATACGACCGCGCAATGTGATTTCACCTGTCATTGCCACATCTTTTCGAACAGGAATTCCCGTTAAAGCCGATACCAGAGAGGTCATCATAGCAATCCCAGCACTAGGGCCATCTTTTGGTGTAGCCCCTTCAGGCACATGTACATGGACATCTTTCTTCTCAAAGACATCATCTTTGATATTGAAATCTCCGGCATGCGCCCGCACAAAAGAAAAGGCAGCCTCAATGGATTCCTTCATCACATCACCCAGTTTTCCCGTCAAAGTTACCTTGCCTTTTCCTGGCATTGTCAAGGCTTCAATGGAAAGGATTTCGCCACCCACCTCAGTCCAAGCAAGTCCTGTTACAATCCCCACTTGATCTTCTTTTTCGGCAACGCCATAGCTATATTTTTGAACCCCCGCATAATCGTGCAGATTGTTTTGGGTAATTTCAATAGCCTTGGTATCTTTTGTTAAAATTTCTTTTACCACTTTACGTGCAATATTCGCAATTTCGCGCTCTAATTGACGTACGCCCGATTCACGCGTATAGTTGCGAATCAGTTTCAACAACGCTGCATCAGTAAAAGAAAGTTCTTCTGGCTTTAATCCCGCCAATTCCAATTGTTTGGGAATCAAATGGCGTTTGGCAATTTCCTGCTTTTCTTCTTCGGTATACCCCGACAGCTGAATTACTTCCATACGATCCAACAAAGGTCTGGGCATATTCAAAGAATTCGCTGTTGTAATAAACATCACATGGGACAGGTCATAATCCACTTCCAAATAATGATCATTAAAGGTTGTGTTTTGTTCTGGATCCAGCACTTCTAACAAAGCAGAGGACGGATCACCCCGATAATCATTTCCCAATTTATCAATTTCATCTAATAAGAACAGCGGATTGATATTGCCCGCCTTTTTCATGGACTGGACAATTTTGCCTGGCATTGCGCCGATATAGGTACGCCTGTGCCCACGGATTTCGGCTTCATCCCGCATTCCACCAAGGCTGGCTTTCACAAAGGTGCGCCCCGTTGCTCTGGCGATGGAGCGTCCCAAGCTGGTTTTTCCAACCCCTGGAGGCCCCACCAAACACAAGATAGATCCCTTGACCGATCCAGTACGTTTTTGAACAGCCAAAAATTCCAAAATACGCTCTTTGACTTTCTTAAGACCATAATGATCTTCATCCAAAATCTTTTTAGCAGCAGCCAAATCCAAATCGATATTCTTTTTTTCTTTCCATGGCAGGCTAATCAGCCAATCTATATAATTGCGAATAATCCCAGCTTCGGCCGACATGGACCCCATCATCCGCAGACGTTTTAATTCTGTTTGAGCCTTTTCTGTCGCTTCCTTGGACATATTGGCTTTTTTAATTTTGTCTTCCAATTCGCCCAGCTCTGATCCACCATCTTCGCCACCATTATCCAGCTCTTTTTGAATAGCCTTCATTTGCTCGTTCAGGTAATATTCGCGTTGAGATTTTTCCATCTGTTTTTTGACGCGACGGCGAATTTTGCGTTCCACCTGCATTACATCCAGCTCTTTTTCCATAATGGCGAACAGTTCTTCCATACGTTTTGCTAAGCTTGGGGCTTCCAACAACTTTTGTTTTTCCTCTACTTTAATAGCTAAATGAGCAGCGATGACATTTGTTAAACGTTCTGGCTCCTTGATGTTTGCAATTGATACCAAAGCTTCGGGCCCGATATAATTGGATAATTGTACATACATTTCGAATTGTTCAGAAACAGATCTGGTCAAAGCCTCTACCTTTGCCATATCAGATTCTTTATCAGGAAAAAGCTCAGCATGGGCTTCAAAGAAAGGTTCAGAGCCTGTCCAATCTAGAACCTTAGCTCTTGAAACACCTTCTGCAAAAATTTTAACTGTTCCATCTGGTAATTTCAATAATTGTAAAATATTAGCCAAAGTACCGACTTTATATAAATCTCCGGTATAAGGAGTATCCATTTCTGAATCTGTTTGAGCAACCAAAAGGATTTGTTTATGAGTTTGTTGTGCATTTTCCAACGCAGCAATAGACTTATCTCTGCCAACGAATAAAGGGACAACAACCCCCGGGAAAACGATCATATCACGTACAGGCAAAACGGGATAAATACCGTCTGTAATTTTATTTTCTTGCATTGGAACTCCTTTTCCTTCAACAATATATATGTATGTTTTTGAAAAATGTCAATAGGAAAACAAATTAGGGGAAGAAAAGGATCACTTTAAATGGTGCCCAGGAAGGGACTCGAACCCCCACCCGTTTGACCGGACTAGCACCTGAAACTAGCGCGTCTACCAATTCCGCCACCTGGGCAACGGGCGTTATTCTAATCTATCTCTTAAAAAAAGTCAAGGGAATTTTCTAATGCGCCTCGCGCCAATTCTCACCTCTGCCGACTTCTGTTACCAATGGAATAGATAACTTAACAACCTGTTCCATATTTTCCCTAATAATTTGAGTGGCTTTTTCTGCCCACTCTGTTGGGACTTCAAAAACTAACTCATCATGAATTTGTAAAAGCAATTTAGCCGGAATATTTTTTTCCTTTAGTACCTTTTCTACTCGAATCATCGCCATTTTGATAATGTCGGCAGCTCCCCCTTGAATAGGGGCATTGATGGCAGCACGTTCGGCAAAACTTTTTGTGCGTCCTGAATCAAAGCCTGAAATATAGATTTTACGCCCAAAGGGTGTCTGAACATAACCATTTGTAGAAGCAAATTCAATGGTTTTTTTCATATAGTTTTTGATTTCAGGATATTGAGCAAAATAGGAGTCAATATATTTATTGGCCTCAGTTCTTGAAATTTTCAAATTCTGAGCCAATCCGAAACCAGAAATACCATAGATGATTCCAAAGTTGATGGCCTTTGCTTGTCGGCGTAAATCTGGGGTAATTTGATCCAAAGGAATTCCCAAGACTTCACTTGCGGTTCTGGCATGAATATCCTCATTTTTTAGGAAAGATTCACGCAGCTTTTTCACATTTGCCACATCGGCAATCAAGCGTAATTCAATCTGTGAATAATCCGCCGATAATAATACGCAACCTTCTTTGGCGATAAAGCTTTCCCGAATTTCTTTACCTTCTTCGGTTCGGACAGGAATATTTTGCAAATTTGGATTAGAGGAGGCTAAACGTCCTGTATTGGTGGCGACTAATGAAAAAGTGGTTGAAATACGCGGATTTTCTTTCATTCTTTCTAATAAAGCATCAATATAGGTTGATTTTAATTTGGCTGCTGCCCGATATTGTAAAATCA
>JAGCFA010000013.1 GCA_017650375.1 Alphaproteobacteria bacterium
AGGACGGATATCCAAACAAGGATACTTTAATAAAATTAAATACTTATCAAAAGGAGTTAAACAAATGAAAAAATTATTATTCTCTTGTGCAATGGCACTCACTTTATCTGCTTGTACTTCCAATGGACCCTTGTTCCATTCGTGGGAAGATTATGAAACAGAACGTGCTAGCGGGGCTGTTTATAAAGTGGAAGAACCTTATGAAGTAAAAGGTATTTGGTATTTTCCAGCCGAACAAAACAGCTATTCTGAAAAAGGCTTAGCGTCTTGGTATGTACCGACGGGAGATTCTGCTCTGACAGCAAATGGTGAAGTTTACGATGCTAATTTACTCAGTGCACGCCATAAAACTCTTCCTTTGCCCAGCCTTGTAAAAATTACCAACTTAGAAAATGAAAAATCTGTTGTAGTTCGTGTCAATGATCGTGGTCCTATGGTTAATAATCGCTTGATAGATGTTTCACAAGAAGCAGCCCGTCAATTGGAAATGCCCTCATCTGGTGCCATTTTTGTTCAAGTAGATCTTTTGCCGGAAGAAAGTCAAGCTTTGCGTAACGAACTGATTTCTGAAGGGCGTGTTTATCAATCTGGGCAACCGATTGTGCAAGAAACTTTATTAGAGGAAACACCGGTTCTTGAAAATGTACCTTCTGAAACAGAACTCTTGTATGATGGAACAAAAGAAGCTGAAACTGCTGTTGTTTTAACTGGACCAAAGGTTCGTTTGGGGGCATTCGGAGATCCAAATAATGCCTCTCGCTTACAAAATAAAGTGGGGGCTGAAATGCCAGTCCAAACTTCCATCACTACAAAAAACGGTCGAACATTAACTGTCGTGGAAGCAGGACCTTTTGCCACTAAAGAAGAAGCCGAAATTGCTTTAACAAAATTAAAAGCTAAAGGGTATAAGGATGCCTTCATTGTAAAGTAAAACAATCGGAGAAATGAAATGAAAAAGAGTTTATTATCGGGAATAGCCATATTATTTTTAACCTGCCAAGCCAGTGCAGTTACAACCAAGGCTAAATATGCTTTTTTGATGGATGCTGATACGGGTTATGTGATGTTTGACAAAAGGGCTGATGTGCCAATGCATCCGGCCAGCATGAGTAAGTTGATGACTTCTTACTTATTAGAAGAGGCATTAAAATCAGGAAAATATACTGAGGATACTGAATTTACAGTTTCCGAAAACGCTTGGCGTAAGGGGGGGGCGAAGACAGGTGGATCTACTATGTTCCTGAAAATTGGTCAAAAGGTGAAATTGATTGATTTATTAAAAGGCATTAACATTCAATCTGGGAACGATGCCTGTATCGTGGTGGCTGAAGGAATGGCAGGAACTGAAGAAGCTTTTGCTGCAAAAATGACCCAGAAGGCAAAGAAATTAGGGCTTAGACATTCAACCTTTACCAATGCGACAGGAATTCCGGATAAAAATCATCTGATGAGTGCTAGAGATTTGGCTCTTTTATCTCAGCATATCATCAATGACTTTCCTGAATATTATTCCATTTATTCCCAAAAAGAATTTACCTATAATGGTATAAAACAGGGAAATCGTAATCCCCTTTTGTATTCTCTGCAAGGGGCAGATGGGCTTAAAACTGGCCATACAGGTCAATCCGGTTATGGTTTGGCGGCAACCGTAAAATCTCCTGAGGGACGTCGTTTGATTTTGGTTGTGAACGGACTTAGCAGTATGAACGAACGTGCCAGTGAAGCTAAAAATTTAATGAATTATGGACTTTCTCATTTCGAAAATGTTACTGTTTTGGATACTCAAAAGCAACTTGTAAGGATTCCTGTTTGGATGGGAAAAGAAAAAGAAGTCAAAGCTTATCCTGCTGAAAATCTAATTCAGACACATCCCATTGGAGAAGAAATGAAAATTACTTCTACTTTGGAATATCAAGAACCTTTAATGGCCCCAATTCAAAAAGGGCAAAAGCTGGGAACAATTACAACCGTTTTGCCTGATGGAAATGTTCACGAAATGGACTTAATTGCTGGCGAAAGTGTTGATAAATTAGGATTTTTTGCCAGAATAAAAAAACGTCTGTGGAGGGATTAAATGGCTGGTTTGTTTATCACTTTTGAAGGGGGAGAAGGGGCAGGAAAGTCCACCCAAATTCAAATGTTAAAATCCACATTGGAAACAATGGGAAAAGAGGTTCTTTTAACCCGTGAACCAGGTGGAAGCAAGGGTGGGGAACTGATTCGCCCTTTGTTAGTATCCGGGGAAGCTGATTGGGATGCTGTTTCTGAAACATTGTTATTTTCAGCAGCACGTCGCGATCATTTAACACATAAGATTTGGCCAGCATTAAAAGAAGGAAAAATCGTTCTATGCGATCGGTTTTCTGATTCTACTTTAGCTTATCAAGGCTATGGACGTGGAAATAATTTAGAAATTCAGAAAGTGGTTACAGACCTTTATAAAATTGTGGCCGGAGATTTTGAACCGGATCTGACTTTGATACTTGATATTGACCCTAAAATTGGGTTAAAACGTAGCTGTGAGCGAACAGGTAATACCGAAAAGCGCTTTGAAAATATGGATTTTTCTTTTCATGAAAATTTACGTACAGGCTTTTTAAAAATCGCCCAAGAAAATCCTACGCGTTGTCATGTGATTGATGCTAATCGTTCCTTGGATGAAATTCATCAAAAAATTATGGAGATTGTGAAGGAAAAACTATGAGCGTTGATAAAATCATTTCATCTTATAAAGCGGGTAAAACGGCACAATCTTGGATTATTGTTGGTCCAGAAGGGATCGGTAAACACAAGATGGTAGATGAAATTGCCAAAGCTTTATTGGGGGAAAAAGTTGCTAATCTATCTGCTGCTCTAAAGGTGATCGAATGTGGCTTGACAGAAGAAGCCAAGAAAGCTGTTCAAAAAGCTATTTTAGATGGACAAACACCAGATGAAGATGATTTACAAAAAAAGA
>JAGCFA010000014.1 GCA_017650375.1 Alphaproteobacteria bacterium
CTTTGATGTCAAAAGCCGTTATGATGGTGATTTTGACAGTACCTTTATGAAAAAATATCTGGATACTTATTTTGCCAAAGAAGTTTTGCCATCCAAGATAAGAAGTCGAGAAAAAGAAAAACAGCTACTACAGGCAACAAAAGGAACTAAGGTGAAAAAGAAAACAGGCTTGAAAGCCACTTTAGCAAAGCGTCAAACGGCGGAAGATAGGAAAAAAGCAGAAGCTATAAAAGCTGTTAAAGATTTATTAAAAGAATAAAAACAAGGCGCTCAATCAGCGCCTTTTTTCTTATTCCCCCAACACCGTTTCGCGTACTTTTTCTAAAACAGGCTTGGCGAGCTTTCGCGCCCGTTCAGCGCCTGCCTTTAACATATCTTCCACGTCTTCATAATGCGCCATGTAATGCACATATTTTTCGTGGATAGGGGCTAACTCTTTGGCAATTGCTTCAGCCATCATTTTTTTGATGGTGCCATAACCCATTCCGCCCTTCTTCAAACCTTCTTCAATTTCGGCTACTAATTCAGGCGCACAAAACCCTCGTGCGATTTGATATAATAAAATTTCTTCGGGGTTCTTAGGGGTATTGATGTCCTGCGAATCTGTTTTGATGGACATCACGGCTTTTTTGATCTTGGCTTCTTCATCAAACAAAGGAATCACATTGCCATAGCTTTTGCTCATCTTGCGTCCATCTATTCCCGGTAAAACGGCGCCATATTCTTGCGTAATAGCAGCTGGGATTTTCAATACTTCCTTGCCATACACAGCATTCAAAGCCCCTGCAATATCTGCAGTGATTTCGACGTGCTGAACTTGGTCTTTGCCCACTGGTACATAGTCCGACCCATAGGTTAAAATGTCGGCGGCCATTAAAATCGGATAGTTATAAAGCCCCATATTGATTCCTGCATCATTGGGTTCGCCTTTTGCGATATTTTTATCCACCGCAGCTTTATAAGCGTGCGCTTTATTCATAAAGCCTTTAGGTGTAAAATTTGTCAAAATAGTGGTCATTTCAAACACTTCAGGAATGTCAGATTGACGGAAGAATACAGCCTTTTCTGGATCCAGACCGCAGGCCAAATAACTGCATGCTAATTGGCGTGTAATTTCTTTTAAGTTGGGTGTGTCTTTTAAATAATTTAGAGCATGATAATCGGCGATGAACAACAAAAAGTTGCCCCCCGCAGCCATACATTCATTTCCCATTTGAATGGCGGGACGAATGGCACCAACATAGTTGCCGATATGCAAAGTCCCTGTGGGTTTAACCCCTGTTAAAACACATTTTCCCTTTAAATCCATCTTTAATCCTTTCGCTGAATGCCTCTATCATACGCGAAATAACGAAAAAAATCAAGTTTTTTATACGCTGGCGACGATTTTAAAAACGCCTTTTTCAATGGGGGGCTCAGCGGCTACGGGCACACTTACCCAGTTCATTTCAATCACTTTACCGAATAAAGGCCCTTTCTGACAGGCTTGCCAGAATGCCAGTTCGTCCTTTTCTTCCCCAATGGCCATGATTTCTACACGTCCATCGGATAGATTCCTTACCCATCCGGATAAATTCAACTTTTCTGCTTGTCTTTCTGTCCAAGCACGAAAACCAACCCCTTGAACCCGACCACTTACTGTAAAATGCTTCATTGTTGTCCAGCTAAGGCTTGAGATAAGGATTGTAATAACTTTTGTTTCAAACCAGATTGTTCTTGCGTCGGATTTTTAGTTGCTTTTGCATTGCTGTTTTGGCTGGTTCGATCTGTTCTTTGCTGTTGAGTCAAAGGATGGCCTAATACTCTTTGACATAAAGCTTTTTGTTCCAGTAAAGGCGTATTCCCTTCCGGATTTTTTCTGAGTATTGTCCTCATGATATTTTCAACAGCTTTTCCTGCCTCTACTTTTGTTTCAATTTTCTTCCAAGGTCCCTTTAAGTGAACAGCTTGGGTAGAACTTAATAAGTCATTTATTTCTCCTTTTGTCTGATTTAAAAAGGGAATCACAGATAAATCGATTGTTTCTTTTTTCAGATTAACTTGTCCATTTACAATAAAGTTTAATATATCTGTTTCCAAGGCGATTTGATTGTGACTGCACCGCCGGCTCCGACCCCGACCCCGGTCCCCGATCCGGACCCCGACCCGACACCAAGCGAGTAGATCGCCTAAGTGATACAGACACACAGGAGAAATGAGAAAAAAGCGACACCGAAAGGAGCACAGTCCTATGGCCATCAAAGATATGCTGGACCGTTTCAAACGGGAACCGGAAGAAGAACTTCCGGAGGAAGTCCCTGCAGAAGTCTCTGAGGAGCAGCCCAGTTTCATATTTACCGACATCAATTCCGAACCCATCGTGCCAAAGGCGGAGGAACCGCCGGTCCGCACCGGTCCCGTAGAGGTGGAGTCCACCAACGACGACCGCATCAAGATGTTTGAGATCGACCTCGGCGGAAGCAAAGTGAACCTGCCCGAAGAGGCACCTTCTGTGGAGCCTCCCGCAGTGGAGCCGCCCGTCA
>JAGCFA010000015.1 GCA_017650375.1 Alphaproteobacteria bacterium
CTTTGGTGGGGCGCAGTTAGCAAACTACGGGTCAACTTTTACCTTCTTCCCGTTGGAATAAAGTCTCCACAATATCGGAAAATTAAAGCATCGATTCATTATATCCCCATAAGTCCATGGGATAAAGTAGTACTGTTTAGGAAAAATTCGGCATCTGAGTAATTTCAAGATATAAAAAGAGGATTGATTTTACTTAAATATTCATGTATGCTGAAGATAGGAAAAGATTCAATATAACAAAAGGAATTAAATGAAAAGATTTTTAAAATGGTTGTTTATGATTTTATTTGCCGTTTTGTTTATCGGACTTTTCGCTGGGATTGTTTTTATTTACAATCTGGATTTAAATGCCTATAAACCACGAATTGAACAGCTGGTTTTGGAGCAAACGGGACGAAAATTATCTTTAACTGGTAATATCGGATTTAAAATTTCTTTAAGACCAACGCTTAATATAAAACAGGTTTCATTTGCAAATGCAAATTGGGCAGGAAATACTCCAATGATAGAGGCAGAGGAAGCTGATATTTCTATTGCGATTATGCCTCTATTTAAAAAAGTCCTTCGCATTGAAAATATACAACTTATTCAACCCAAAATTCATTTATCATTGAATGAAAAAGGAGAAGAAAATTGGATATTTGATAAGCAAAACCCAAAAGCTTCTAGTCCTCCTTCTGGATCACAGAAAAGTTTTCTCTCTGATATGAAATTAATAATCAAACAAATATCTATTGAAGATGCTATTATAACTTATGATACTCCAAAAACAAAAATGAACCTACAAATAAAATACCTTTCTTTAAAACCAGATGGAAAGCAGATACTAGTGGATTATGAATTTTTATACAATGGTCAGGAAATAAAAGGGATCATGAAAGGAGATGCCTTAAAACACTTAGTAAAGGGGAGAAAATATCATGCTGAAATTGATGCAAATGCTTTGAATTGCCAGATAAAGGCTGACGTTTCAGTAACAGATATTCTTAGCAATTGGAACATTATGGGATGGATTGATGTTATTTCTTCAGAGGGAAATTTTAATCTGCCAGAACTTCATTTAAAATCAGACATAAATGCCTCATCCCAAAAAATATCATTTAAAACAAAACAGTTGAATTTTGGTGAAAGTATTTTACAAATAGATGCTGATGTATCCTTAAAGAAAAAAACGAATATTCAAGCAAAAATTAACGGTGCTTTATTAGATATTTCCTCTTTCACTTTTCCAAAGGAAGAGGTGTCATCAGTAAAAAGCGCACAAGATTCACAAATAAATTTTTTGCCCCAAGGAGATTTAGACTTAGATTTTCTTAATCATTTTGATGCTGATATTAATCTTGATATTGGCCGTATAATCTTTACACCAGAAGCAGACCTAAATAAGTTAAAAGGAAAAGTGGAAATTAAGAATGGTATCTTTAATTTAAAAAAAGTATCTTTTATCATGGCTGAGGGAAGTTTTAAGGGAAATTTATTCTTAAATTCAAAAGGAAATGATATCAAATTGGATTTAGATGGTGAAAAGATTTCTCTTTCGGCGCTCATGAAATTTTTAAAAGCCGACACGAATGATTTTGTACTTAAGAAAGATGGAATACTTCGTATCCATGGGGCTTTAAAAACAAAAGGAAAAAGTTATTATCATTTGTTTAAAAATTTGCAAGGACAGATTTTACTGGCAATAGGCCCTTCTCAGATAAAATCCAATTTTTTGAAATATATTCAAGGAAATTTTTTGACTCAACTTACCTCATCATTAAATATTTCCCAAAATGAAAGAGATGTTAATTTAAAATGTGCTGTTATAAGGGCTGATTTTGATCAAGGGAAAGCCCAATTTCCAAAGGGAATTGCTTTTGATTCAAAAGAACTAAGATTAGTCGCAGATGGAAATATTAATTTGGCGAATGGTAAGATAGATATGCAAATTCAACCATTAAATGGAGATTTGACCAATACAAATGCTGGACAAATTCTTTCTTCTTTAATTAAAATTAGTGGTACTCTTATGGAACCAAGCATTGCGGTAAATTCTACTTCTGTTATTAAAAATACTATTGGCATTGTAGCCGGAGGAGCTGTTTTTGTTGGAACAAAATTATTACTGGATTCTGATGCAGATCCTTGCTACACCGCTCTACAGGGGACTTCTTATAACGACATGTTTACACAAACAACGGGTGCTAAAGCAGAAATGCAAAGGATGTACCGTAGGGCTTCAGATGATGTAGAAGGGGTGATCTCTAATGCAATAAGCAGCCCCTTTAAAACCGATGAAAATGGCAAAACAACCCTTCGCTTCATTGATTGGTTCTAGTGCAGTTTAAAATTATCAATTTCTAGGGGAGGGAGACATTGGGAAGCATAGAGTCTGAAGTTAGAACCAATTTCATCACTTTTTAGCTTGATTTTTTGACTAGTCCCACTTTATTCTCGAAAGAATAAAGTTTATTTTACAACCCCTGAAGTTTTACCAGGTAGCCGTTTAAGAATTTGTCCGCGAACCCGACCTGTATTTTGTAATTCTGTAAGTCTTTGGCGTAAGCTTCCTGTTCCTTTATTTTCAGAAACAACACGCCCATCTTTTCTTTTTATATAGCCAGCAGTCGTATCACGTGGATCCCAAATAAGATTCATATTTGTTCCATCAGCTTCTTTCCAAACTCTTGAATGTAAACCATTAGGATAGATTTGTTCAAAATTGTTCTCTCCCAGTTGAATACGTGTATAAATTTCTTTCCCTGTTTCATCCAATACACGAACAGCAGGACGTCCGGCCTTATCTTTACAAGGTAGTATCTGTATTTCTTTTGGATGAGAGGGAGTTGTTTCAATAAAGGAAAGTTCTGTTTGTCGGATGGTGGTACTATTAACAGGACGTGCGGCAGTTCCACGAACTTCCACGGCATCATACGATCCTTTTTCATCCATAATACGAAATCCTGCAATTGATCCCTTCATAATTCCCATTGTGGCAAGTGAAATATCTTTTCCTGTTGCTTTATCCTTGATTTCAAAACGAGCTTGCCCATGTAAATCTTCTATACTAAATGGTGTATTTAAAGGTTTTGGACCAAATCCTCGGCAAGAAACATTGGATGCTTTTTGAAGAACATATCCTTTTGGTGTTTTTGAAAATTTAGCATACGTGTTTCCATTCTTATCTTGAATAACCATTGATTGAAATTGCTCATCTTTATCATAGTTAAAAACAGTTTGATATTGACCATTTGATATAACCGATTGACGTAATTTATCATCACCATCATATTGTTTAAATACATCAATGGTATTTGAAGCTTTAGATAGAGCGGTTGTTAAAGTACGAGTCCCTTTCACAACTCTTTTAAAAGTCTTATCTGTCGGCGGTGCTAAAACCACTCTTTTCATTCCTGCGGTTGTTGGTGCTGGAGCCTGTTGTGATATAGGTTTTGCTGGTGTCTGTGAAGTTGGAACTTTACTAACGGGTGTTTTCGTATTTGTTTGTAATTTTGGTTTATATTGTTTATAAAGTTTAAAAAACTCTTCTAATGAGGTGCGTTGTCCTAAACTCATAGCTATTTTTTCCCCTTCATTCTGACCATGCGCAAATTCAAAGGCTTCTTTTTGAAATTGAGTTGGTAAAGAACGGATAAAATGAATCCCTTCGTCATATGTCCATTCTGTAGCATAAGTGATACCAGGGACTAAAGAATCTCCATCCAACAGGTGATTAAGATTAGAACGACTGTGGCGAATATATTTTTGCATAATTCCAACAAATTCTTTTTTTAATTCGTCTGTTATCGGTTCATGTATATACATATTGACTGGATCCACCCTTTCTTCCCAACAAGAAGGATAACTTGTTTTATATGTACATCTGTGTTTGGAACAAAATTTGTCCAATTCCTTAATCATATTGGGATTCATGTCAGCATTGATTGTAAATCGCCCAAACGTTCTATCCCCCGTACTCCAACCTTTTTGATGACGATTTTTGGGCCAACGATGTAAAAATGATCTCTCTTTATCTTCAACATCCCTACCCAATATTGGTTCGACACCATTTTGATCTGATAATACCATTAAAGAATCATCTCTCATAGCTTCTAGCATTTCTTTTTGCTTTTGTTCAGAATTTCTTATGCCTTTAATTGCAGCAGGATGTCTTTTTAATTCATAAAAACAATCTAATATCCATTTTAAGCCGGGCATTTTTTTTCGTGTACCATCTTTTATTTCTTGATATATTCTTTGCAACTCTTTTCTAGTTCCAAAATTAGAACAAGAAGCCTTAAATGCTTCTGCCGCTAATTCATGCATAAATTTCTCTTCAGTCATACCTGGTTTATAACTTAACTTAAATAGTTCTTCAATCTGTGTCATAATGCTCTCCTAAATTAAATATATATACTTGGATTCATCTAACCACAAAATTATGATTAAAGCAAGCCTTTTTTGCCATTTTCTGGGAAGAATATCGGGATAAGTAGAGGATTTGTGAAATGGCTGATGCACATTTCATCACTCATTCTTCGTGACCGCCTTCGGCGTCCTGACTACGGGACATCGGGGACGTCCCTTGTCACGAACTCTTATAAGTGATTATAAAATAAAAATTTTTCATTTTGATGGTTCGAACTGATTGGATTTTGATGTGTTTTTTAAATTTTGAGTTCGAACCAGTATAACTGCTTGATTTGAAAAGAAAAAAGATCCTTTTTAGGCTCTTTGTACTCTATGGCGGGGGAGTCTGTGCATAATGAGAGCTAAATCAGTAAAAAAATGACACAACTTTAATAAAGCTCTGTTATTTCCATACTCTCTCGGAAAGAATCTGGATTCTCTATTGCTGCATGTGCAAGTGGCTCCAATCCGGGTTTATATGAATATTTTAACAAGGAACGCGTAATTGATACAGCCATTTTCTTGGCACCTTCCGGGTTACACGCCAAATTATTTTCTTTGTCATAGCGTTTTGTTTTGGGGTTATACATATATGTTCCTTTACAACATGGGTGGTGATATTTGTCCTTTAAAAATGCCTCTGATGGTTTACCACCATCTGGACAACCACAATATGCATCCACCTTATCAAATGCAAAAGATTTGTTACTGTATGCATATTCCCCCTTACAACATACTGGGCCTTTTTGTTCTGATCCTTCTGGGCATCCCCAATCTTCCGCATATACAAGGACATATTTTTTAGTTTCCTGATAATCATACATGTAATTGTCCTTGACGCAAGCCACGCCACCATCTTTAGGTATATTAAATTGTCCATCATCTGGACATCCACATTCTTGTGGTTCATAAGACTCTTTATTCCCTATAACAGCATATCCATTTCGACAACAATATCTCTTGTTGCTGCTCAAATTTAAACCTTGGGGACACCCACAATGCTCGGGATCCAAAAGTTTGTATTTATCTGTATGCCAATCCTCTGGCATTTTTTGCCCAGGATGATTAATTTCATAATGCCATTCAGCACCAAGTTCCCAAGAATCATATCGTAAATTATCTTTACAACAAACATTATCATCAGCCAAAGTCCCTCCATCCGGGCACCCACAAAGCTGTGGTTCAAAATCTCGCCATTCAGCTTTTTCGTTGACATAACCTTTAACATAGGGTCCTTTGCAACAATAACGAGGGTTTAGTTTACCCGGTAAACTACCATCAGTGCAAACACCAGCTTGAACACTGACAGATATGAATAAACAAAGCAAAATTATAGATCTCATAAAACGGCTTTCAGTCGGATTCAAAATTCAATGATTAAGGTTTAACATATCCGTTTATAAATTGCAACAAAAAAGTTCGAGTGTCTGTAAGCCCTCTAAATAGCGTAAAAAAATTGAAACATAACGAAATCAAGTACTTATCGCATTTTCGGTTCGATTGTTGGCGAAAAGTGGCTCTTTTTATTTTAGTTCCAATCGAACCGGCTTAACGCGCTGAAAATAAAGAAAAAAGTCGCCTTTTCAGACGACTTGTTCACTTTGGCGGGGCGTAGAGGACTCGAACCTCTGCATCCCTTTAACAGGATGACGGATTAGCAATCCGCTGCATTACCACTCTGCCAACGCCCCAAGTGATAAGGCCATTTTATCAAACTCCGTCTTAAAAGTCAAGTGTTATTTCCAAAGTTCCAAAGATTGAGTATCATTGACTTGTTTCACAATCTTGATGAACTCATCCAAAGAAATGGCGTTCTTTTGGGTTCCTGTTCTGTCGCGTACAGATACGGTGCCTGCTTCAGTTTCTTTGTCTCCGATAATCAAAGCATAAGGAATTTTAGCATTATGAGCTTCACGAATTTGATAGCCAATGGTATTCGATTGACGTTCCATTTCAGCACGAATGCCAGCACTTTGTAATTTTCCTAAAATCTGATTGGCATAATTACGGTGCTTATCAGAAACAGGCAACAAACGCACTTGCACTGGACAAATCCACACAGGAAAAGCACCTGCGAAATGCTCGGTCAAAACACCCATAAAGCGTTCCAATGATCCATAAAGCACGCGGTGAATTACCACAGGTGTTTTGGCATTACCATCTTTGTCAATATACTTACACCCAAAACGTCCTGCCAGCTGGAAGTCTAATTGGAAAGTACCTGTTTGCCATTCACGTCCCAGCGCATCTTTCATGGCGATATCCACCTTTGGCCCATAGAAAGCACCATCCTTTTCCTTTAGAGTATAATTACCTTTACCACAGTGTTTATCCAAGATACGACGTAAGGCGGCTTCTGCACGATCCCACGTTTCAATGTCCCCGATAAAATCATCCGGACGGGTGGAAAGTTTCATTTCATATTTCAAGCCAAACAATTTATAAAACTGATCAGCCAAAGCAAACAGACGTTCGTATTCTTCCTCAATTTGATCCTCTGTAATGAAGATGTGGGCATCATCTTGGTGGAATTCACGCACACGGAACATACCGTTCAAGGCGCCACTGGCTTCATTGCGATGAATCATATCTACATCCGAAAAACGAATGGGCAAATCTTGATAAGAACGCGTTTTCAAATTAAACAAAAGCATGGTGGACGGACAGCTCATTGGTTTTAAAGCATAACTTTCCGTTTCCGGCATATCATGCGCGGTCAGCAGATACATGTCATCTTTATAATGATCCCAGTGCCCGGAGGTTTCCCACAAAACGCGTGAGTTCATGAGGGGGCCTGCAAATTCTTGATAACCCGCTTTTTCATGTTCTTTACGCCAATAATCGAGCAACAGATTATACATCTTTAAGCCCTTTGGGAGCCAATAAGGGCACCCTGGAGCCGTCGGATCAAAATAGAATAAATCCAATGCTTTCCCGATTTTACGATGATCACGTTTTTCGGCTTCTTCCAACAAAGTGAAATAAGCTTTTAATTCTTTATCAGTCCAAAAAGCGGTTCCATAAACACGCTGTAAAGATTCTCTGCTTGAATCCCCACGCCAATAGGCAGCTGCCACTTTGGTAAGTTTAAAGGCTTTGCTAGCACGCCCTGTGGATGGTAAATGTGGTCCGCGACAAAGTTCCACATAATCGCCTTGTGTATAAAGGGAAACTTCCTTCACGTCTTCAGGGAGATCATCAATGAGTTCCACCTTGAAATTTTCACCCCGTTTGGTGAAGATTTCTTTGGCTTTTTGACGCGAAACGACAGAGCGGGTAATAGGCAAATCGGCCGCAATAATTTCTGCCATTTTTGCTTCAATTTTTGCAAGATCATCTTCTTTTAAAATAATCCCGTAGAAATCATAGTAAAAACCATTTTCAATGGCGGGACCAATGGTAGCCTTTGCTTTCGGATAAAGGGTCTCCACTGCTTGAGCCAAAATGTGCGCTGTAGTATGACGCAACACTTCCAAACTTTCGGGGTTTTTGGTTGTGATAATGGAAAGGGTTGCATCGGCTGTGATGGTCGTTGTCAGATCCGTTAAAGTATCATTGACTTTGGCAGCAATGGCTGCTTTAGCTAAGTTTGGACTAATTTTTTCGGCCACTTGTAAAGCGCTGACCGAATTTTCGAAGGGCATTTTTGACCCATCTGGCAACGTAATATTGATCATTTTTTTCCTTGTTTTAAGTTAAATTCAGGCAACCCCTGCCTGAAAACAGGATGAGTATATCATTTTTTTCCTGAAAAGTCAAAGATTTTATTGATCATGGCCGCGCCAAGTACGCCTGATAGGGCGTTGATGTCGACGCAACTGATGTTCCTTTAAACGGCATTGTTTTTGATAATCTGAAACCGCATTTTTAATAAAAGTATGTCCATATTCCGCTAACGGAAATTCCAAGGAAGTCATGTGTTTTATTTGGGACATATAAGGATAAGCATTGTTTTCTAACACCCAGCGTATACAGGATTTTTTTAACAATTCCTGTGAAATTTTTTGCATAGGTTTGGATAAAGCTTGTTCAACAGTTTCAAACAGGTCGTTACTCTCATAAAGAGCCGGATTTATTTTTTTCCTCAAGACAATTTGGCATTCCTTGGGCAATTGATTATATTCATCCAAAAAACATGCAGTTTGAAATAAATGATGGCCGTATTCATAAGCATTATGAACAATGTCAGCTGCGGCCAAATCAATGGTATCTAACGGATTGATAGGCTGAGTGTTTTTTAAAATTTCATGGGCTCTTAATAAGATTTTTTCGTGATCTTTTTCAGTCAAAACGTGATTCAAGTATTTATCATAAAAATCAGCCAAAGAACCATTTTGAAAGGTATCCAACATTGTATCTATCCATTCCTGAGAAATTCGATTATCTGTTGTTTCAATGATACCTGTTGAAGGCAACTTTTTCCCCAAGATAATGTGACGAGGTAATTGATAACCTTTTCTGATACTGGGTAAAATTTGGGTAAAAATAGAAGAACTATCTGATAAAATAGCCATATGGAACCTTTCTTAAAAAGGTCTATATTGTAGCATAAAATTTAATTTTTGTCAATATTGATGGCGTATCCCGCAGAACGAACTGTGCGGATAATATCGGGTCTTTTTCCAAAATTAAGGGCTTGGCGCAGGCGTTTAATATGGACATCAACTGTACGCAGTTCCACAAAAATACTCCCCCCCCATACCGATCGTAATAAATCCTCTCTGGAAATGACATGTCCGGGTTTTTGCATTAATTCTTGAAGTAAGCGAAATTCTGTCGGGCCCATGTGGACAAGCTGTCCGTCACGAGTTACCTGACGGGTGGAAAAATTTATTTCTATTCCTGCGCAAGACAGATTTTCTTGAACGGGGATGTTTTTTGTGCGGCGCAAAAGTGCTCCAATTCTGGCCATCAATTCCGGGACAGAAAAGGGTTTTGTCATATAATCATCGGCTCCTTGCGACAGTCCTTTTACTTTGTCGGCTTCGTCTCCTCTGGCTGTTAACATAATAATTGGCGTCTCTTTTGTTTCATAGTTTTGGCGAATCATTTGACAGAGTTCTACACCAGATATATTTGGTAACATCCAATCCAACAAAATTAAATCCGGTTTTTCGTTAGCAATAGTTGCCATTACCTTGTGACCATCCATACAGACAGCTGTTGTATAGCCTTGCTTTTCTAAGTTATAGGAAAGAAGGGTGACAAGTCCTTGTTCATCTTCCACAATTAAAATTTTTGTCATTTATTTCCTTTCAAGGCGGCAATTGCTTGAGTTCGATTTTTGGCCTTAAAGACTGAGGTGCCGGCAACTAAAATATCAGCGCCAGAAAAACGACAAGCTTCGGCAGTTTCAGGATTGATGCCTCCATCCACGGAAATCTGGACTTTTTTGTGTCCAATTAATTCCTTTAAAGCGATAATTTTTTCTAAGGCTTGTGCTTGAAATGGTTGTCCGCCCTTTCCTGGTTCAACAGACATTACCATCACCAAATCAATTTCTGGAATAAAGGGGATAATTTCACTGACATGTGTATGTGGTTTCAAGGAAACCCCAGCTTTTTTCCCTAAAGAATGAATGTGAGAAACACAATCAGCTACACGAGCATTGGATTCCATATGCACAGTGATCATGTCTGCTCCTGCTTCAGCAACAGGATCAATCAACTTATCGGGTCGATCCACCATCAAATGGACATCAAAGGGAAGTTTTGTTTGGGCTCTGTTTGCTTTTATGATACATGGTCCAAAAGTCAAATTTGGAACAAAATGGCCATCCATCACATCCCAATGGACCAAATCAGCGCCCGCCTTTTCTATCGCTTGAATTTCCTTGCCTAATTTTGAAAAATCGGCCGAAAGTAAACTAGGTGCAATTAATGACATTTTCTCCTCCTTTTCTCAAAAAGGGGACTTCGGAAAAATTTCCGAAAATCCCCGTTTTTTTGTTTCAAAGCCTTTTTTAAGCGTTGATTTTCGGATCCAATTCCCCGCTGGCATAGCGTGCAGCCATGTCGGTCAAGGAAATGGGTTTAATGTGGGAAGCTTGTCCTGCTGCGCCAAATTGTTCATAGCGGGCTTCGCAGACTTTCTGCATGGCTTCCATGGCGGGTTTTAAGTATTTACGCGGATCAAATTCGCCAGGTTTATCTGTGAACACTGTGCGAATCGCACCCGTCATAGCCATACGCAAATCGGTATCCACATTGACTTTACGCACACCATGTTTGATGGCTTCTTGAATTTCTTCTACAGGCACACCATAAGTTTGTGGCATCTGACCACCATGCGCATTGATAATGTCTTGCAAATCTTGTGGAACAGAGGAAGATCCATGCATCACCAAGTGGGTATAGGGCAACTTTTCGTGAATTTTCTTCACAGTATCGATGGACAAAATGGCACCATCGGGTTTACGCGTAAATTTGTAAGCACCATGGGATGTTCCAATGGCGACCGCCAAAGCCTCCACTTTGGTTTGACTTACAAAATCCACAGCTTGATCGGGATCGGTCAAAAGCTTGGATTTATCCACAGCACCGTCAAATCCGTGACCATCTTCTTTTTCACCTTTACCGGTTTCTAAGGAACCGATACAGCCCAATTCCCCTTCCACAGAAACACCGGCAGGGTGAGCTGTATCCAC